>JANOMH010000554.1:0-13016 GCA_031420215.1 Rhodobacterales bacterium
GTGGTGCATATTGACGTCGTGCATCTGGGTGCCGTTCATCGGCGGGCGCGGTTCCGGCGCGAGGATGAATGGCAGGGGCAATGGCTTGTGCCCTGATCCCCGGTCGCTAAAAGCACGGACATGGATCATTTTCCCCTGACCCAAGACCTTGTGCTGATCGGCGGCGGACATACCCATGCGCTGCTGCTCAAACGCTGGGGGATGCAGGCCCTGCCGGGAGTGCGGCTGACGCTGATCAATCCGGGGCCGACGGCCGCCTATTCAGGGATGCTGCCGGGGTTTGTGGCCGGGCACTATGGTCGGGATGATCTGGATATCGACCTATATGATCTGTGCCGTTTCGCCGGGGCGCGGATGATTGACGGGGCTGCGGTGGGGATCGATCTGGCAACCAAGACCGTGCAGGTGCCGGGTCGGACTGATGTGGCCTATGACCTGTGCAGCATCGATATCGGGGTTACCTCGGCCATGCCCGACCTGCCCGGTTTTGCGGAATTTGGGATACCGGTCAAGCCGCTGGGTGCCTTTTCCAACCGATGGGATAGGTTTCGGGCGAACCCGGCCCCGCATATCGCGGTGATCGGCGGTGGCGTGGCCGGGGCGGAACTGGCGATGGCGATGGCCCATGCGATGCACGGCAAGCAAGCCACGATCCACCTGATCGACCGGGGCAACGTGCTGTCGGCGCTTGGACCAAAGGCGCGGGCCAAGGGGCTGGCGGCTTTGGTCGGGCTGGGGGTTACGCTGGTTGAAGGGGCCGTTGTGACCGGGGTCACGGCGAGTGATGTTCTGCTGTCCGATGGGCGGCAGGTCCGGTCTGATTTCACCACCGGGGCGGCAGGGGCGCAGCCGCAGGGGTGGCTTGGAACGACGGGGCTGGCGGTGCAAGACGGGTTCATCACGGTGGACCGGTTTTTGCGCAGTTCCGACCCATCGATTTTCGCTGTCGGCGATTGCGCCCATATGACCCACAGCCCGCGCCCCAAGGCCGGTGTATTCGCCGTGCGCCAAGTGCCGGTATTGTTCGACAATCTGCGCGCGGCTTTGTCAGGAAATGCGCCGCGCCCGTTCAAACCGCAGCGCGACTACCTCAAGCTGATCTCTCTTGGCGACAAAAGGGCGCTGGCCGAGAAATGGGGGACCGGGTGGAGCGGTGGGTTGCTGTGGCGGCTGAAAGACCGGATTGACCGGGATTTTATGCGCAAATTCCGGGATTTGCCGGTAATGGCCGGGCCGGAACTGCCCGGCACCGTCGCCTTGGGCCTGCGCGAGGCTTTGGGCGACAATCCCCTGTGCGGCGGCTGCGGGGCCAAAGTCGGACGCGGGGCGCTGCGGTCGGTCTTGCAAACTCTGCCCGCATTAGACAGGCCCGATGTGATCCAGCTGCCGGGTGATGATTCGGCCTTGTTGCGCATGGGTGCAGTCCGGCAGGTGATCAGCACCGATCATCTGCGGACAGTGACCCAAGACCCCGCGCTGATGGCCCGGATCGCCGCAGTTCATGCCTTGGGTGATATCTGGGCGATGGGGGCGGCCCCGCAGGCAGCGACGGCCACGATCATCCTGCCGCGCATGTCCAGCACCCTGCAGCGGCGCACACTGGCCGAGATCATGGTGGTGGCGACCGGGGTGATGACCGATGCAGGGGCGGCGATTGTGGGTGGTCACACGTCACTGGGCGATGAGATGACGCTGGGCTTTACCGTGACCGGGCTGTGTCACCGGGACCCGATCACCTTGGCCGGGGCCAAGGATGGGGATGCGATCATTCTGACCAAGCCCTTGGGATCAGGCGTTATTTTGGCCGGGGCGATGCAGGGGCTGACCAAGGGCGCGGACATTGCCGCCTGTTTTGCGGCGATGTGTCAGGGTCAGGGCGCGGCGTCAGCCATCCTGCGCGATGCCCATGCGATGACCGATGTGACCGGCTTTGGGCTGGCCGGGCATTTGCTGGGGATATGCGAGGCGTCGGGGGTTCGGGCCGATCTGGACCTTGCGGCTATCCCGTTGATGCAAGGGGCGGAAAAGCTGGCGCGGCTGGGGGTCAGGTCGACGATCTGGGCCGACAACAAAGCCAGCGTCGGGGCGATCCCTGCCCCGGATGGCCCCCGGACCGATCTTTTGTTTGACCCGCAAACTGCCGGAGGATTATTGGCGGCAGTTGATCCGGCACAGGCGCAGGTGGTTCTGGCCGCTGTGCTTGCGGCAGGTTATCCGGCGGCTATCATCGGGACATTCCGAAACGGGTCCGCCGCAATCAACGCGGCCAGCTGATCGGCTGCTGCGTCGCGGCCCGCATCGTCCAAAGTTGCGACGCTGATCATCCCAGCCTGCACCCGATCCGAAGATTTGCGTGATTTGCCATAGGCCAGATCGTAATGCTGTTCCATCAGGGCCAGGGTCAGCCCCCGAAAGTCGCCCTTGTCGATCAAATCCAACCAGCCTTCGACCACCGGCCCCGGTCTGTGCTGGCGCAGGGGCAAAAGCCGCTGTTTCAATTGTGCGGGGTCCGCAATCATATCGGCATAGGCGGTCAACAACCACTCTGCACGGGCGGCAACGGGGGCCTCGATCACCAGACGCGGGGCGGCACACATCGCCTGCCAAACCATCGGCGGCAGGCTGCGTTCGCCGATTTTGCTGCTTTCAGCCTCGACCACGACCGGGCGGGCGGGGTCAAGGGCGGCAAAGGCGCTGGCCAGGCTGCTTTCGAACCATTTCTGCGAGGGTTGCCCGCCAGGCATGCCGCCCAACAGCGATCCGCGATGCCGGGCCAACCCTTCCAGATCAACCACCTGGACGCCACGAAGGGCAAGTCGGGCCAGAATATCGGTTTTGGCGGTGCCGGTATAGCCATCGAGCAGGATCAGCCGATGCGGCAGGGGGGTGTCATAAAGTGCAGCACTGACCAGCCGCCGATAGGAGCGATAGCCGCCTTGAATGGTCTCGGCCCGCCAGCCGATCTGTTGCAGGATCGTGGCGAACGACCCCGACCTTTGCCCACCGCGCCAGCAATAGACCAAAGGCCGCCACGCACCGTCATGCTGCGCCAGCGGCCCCTCGACATGGGCGGCGACATTACGGGCGACCATGACAGCGCCGATTTTGCGGGCGTCAAAGGCGCTGACTTGTTTGTAGATCGTGCCAACCGTCACCCGTTCATCGTTGGACAAAGCAGGCAGGTTGATCGCGCCGGGGATGTGATCCAGTGCGAATTCAGCAGGCGACCGCACATCGATCACGGTATCAAAACCGTGGGCCATCAGGGCCGGGAAGGTGGGGAATGCGATGGGCATGGGGCGCGGTGTAGACTGATCCGGTCAGGGCGGAAAGGGGACACAAGCGGGGAATGGACCGGGACTTGGGTGCTTTTTCTCGCGTTGATATGGTCGCTGTTGAAGGCATCCCGGTCGGTGCTACAGTTGTCTCATGTCATCAAGGCCAAGAAGGCAGACGAGAGCTGTTGCGCCAATGGCCACCCGCGCCCCACCTCGTTTATCCAGCCCGGACATGGAACGCCTGCGTCCACTCATATTGGTTGCCTCAGAGTTTCAAGCAGCCGCGAGACTGTTTCTGAATCGCAGTCGAATCACGCTGCCTTGGAACACGAATGACTCCTCAAAGTTAACAAATACGCAATCAATGGCTGAAAAGGCCTTAATTCGGCTGCTTTTGGAACGGAAAACCGCCAGAATAAACTGTTTGTGTCGAATTTTGAACAAAAGCTTCGGGTTCAAAGGGATCACCCAAACGACGCTGAATAACCTCAAGCAAAACAGAGGAATGACCATCATGGCATCTATGAATATCTCTGAACTCAAATCGATCAACGGCTTCATCGCAGGTTGCCTCGTCGACTTCGACAGCGGCCTGATGCTGGCCAGCGAAGTTGGCAACAGCAAGTTCGACATCGAAACTGCAGCCGCGGCCAACTGTGATTCCATCCGCGCCAAGACCACTGCGATGGAAGCACTTGGTCTTGACGACCACATCGAAGAATTGCTGATCACCTTGGGCACCCAGTTGCACATGATCCGCCCGCTGAGTTCGAACGCGTCCCTGTTCGTGTATGTTGCACTGGACCGCAAAGTGGCAAACCTCGGCATGGCCCGTTTGACCCTGAAGAACGTCGAAGGCAAACTGAAGGTCTGATCCTTTGGCCAGAAACAAGCATGCGGTCCGGTGGATCGCTACAGGACCGTGCACATACCACCCAATCGATCAGTAACCAGAACACGCTCGCGCCAATCTGCGGCGCCGCATTTTGGCAGGAAGGTTTTCGATGTCAGACACCAATACTATTCGAAAAAGGCATCGCGGCGGTTTTGTCGAACTGGATGAGTTCTGGGCAAAGCTCGACAATCTTGAAACAGCACTAGTAGATTTTTCGGCCACAACCCTGAGCTTTGTCGAAGAACCGACCGAACGTGTGATCGACAAGATCCGTTCATTTGAACCCTCGGTCAGCGTGATCGGGCAGATCAAAGCTGGCAAAAGCACCCTGTTGAACGCCCTGATCGGCGAATCCGGGTTTTTGCCATCCGACGTCAACCCCTGGACGTCTGTGATCACTGCGCTGCACATCAACAGCCGGCACCGTCCGCTGAACACGCGCGCCCTGTTCCGCTTTTTTGACCAACATGAATGGGACCGCCTTGTCGCCACTGGTGGCAGGCTTGGTGAAATGGCTGATCGCGCCGGTTTCGAATCCGAAGCCGATGAAGTGCGCGCCCAGGTCACCGAGATGCGCCAGACCACCGAAGCCCGGCTTGGGCCCGAATTCGAAAAGCTGCTTGGCAGCAGCCACGCATTCCCCGATCTGGATAAGGCCACGATCGACCGCTACATCTGCTACGGCGACCCCGATGACATGGAAAGCGGCTCTACCGAAGGGGTTTATGCCGACCTGACCAAGTCGGCCGACCTGTATTTTGACCTGCCCGACCTGCCCAAAGGGCTGTGTCTGCGCGATACGCCCGGCGTCAACGACACCTTTATGATGCGCGAACAAATCACGCTGAACGCGATCAGTGACAGCCGTGTCTGCGTTATTGTGCTGTCCGCGCATCAGGCGCTGTCCACGATGGATGTGGCGCTGCTGCGGATCATTTGCAGCGTCGAAGCCCGTGAAGTTTTGATTTTTGTGAACCGCATCGACGAACTGACCGATCCGGCAGGTGAGCAGAAAAAGATCCGGGCGTCGATCAGGAAAACTCTGTCGCGGCTGGGCGTGGATGGCGATATCGAGATTTTGTTCGGCAGCGGCTATTGGGCGAATTGCGCTTTGGGCGACATCACCAAGATGGTCCCGGCAAGTCGCAACGCCCTGGCCACCCTGCATCCTGACGCCGACCTGAGCGACCCCGAAGTCCTGCGCGGACTGGCGATGGAGTCCTCGGGCGTTTACGATCTGAACAAGGCAATCGCCAAGCGCGTGGTCGAAGGACCGGGCAAGGCTATCCTCAAGGATGTCCGCGGCGAGATCGACTCAATCATCGAGATGAGCGAGACGGTCGAGAGTGTCGCGGATAATCGCGACAAAGGTCTGATCCGCGTCGACATGTCGCCGATCCAGCTGTCGATGAAGGTTGCCGACGTTCGGGAAGAGGCGCTCAAAAGCTTTGATACCAGCGCAGAAAAGCTGCGTGCAGACCTGCGCGAGCGGCTGAACCGGGCGCAGGAGACTTTTGTGCGTTCGGCGATTGATGCATTGCAGTCGCATATCGATGCCTTTGGCGAATTCAGCGCATGGGAACACGACCCATCAAGCCTGCGCATGATGATGAAGACCGCATTCAGTTCCCATTGCGCGAAACTGCGCCGTCAGGGCGAAGCCAGCTTTGATGTGGTGCTTGGCGGCATTCAGGACCTGCTGCAGCGTGACCTGGGCGTCTATCGCAACGGACGTTCCATCGAATTTCCCGAGCAGCCACAACACAAAGCTCCGACCGTTCTGGCCCGGACCCTTTCGCTGGATCTGCAGGGTCCATGGTGGCGCAAATTCTGGAAATTCGGCGACAAGAGTGCGACCGAAAAGCGCTACAAAAGCCTGATCCTCGCTGAAACAACCCCGCTGATTGAAGACCTCATCACCGATTTCTTTGATCCGGCCGTGAAACGGACGCGCGACATCATTGAATCCTTTGCGATGGATCAGGGCAACTTCTGCAAGGCAATTCTTGAGCGTCTTGAAGATGGCACTGCCGCGCGGGTGTGGGACAACGATCTTAGAAAGCTGTCAGCATGACACGTTCAAAGAGAGATAGCCGCCCCGTTGCGGGCCCAATGCCAGTGTCGGATCGGCGCAAACCGCGGATTATGGTCGCTGGCGAATTCAGTGCCGGCAAAACGCAACTGATCACCGGCCTGCTGGGCGAGCGGGTTTTACCATCGAATGTTACTCCAACATCCCTTCCGCCGATCTGGCTGATTGGCGGCAACCGGGCACTGATGGCAGTTGGCCTTGACGGAGTTACCCGGCCGATCGATTCGCTGGACAGCGTGAACGTGTCCGAAACCCATTTCTGCATCTTGTCCCACCCCGCGCCATTCCTGGAACGTTTCGACATTATCGACACGCCCGGAAACTCAGACCCAAATATTCCGTCGGAAAGCTGGGAACGGATGTTGGGCTTTGCCGACACTGTTGTCTGGTGCACCAATGCGACCCAAGCCTGGCGGCAGAGCGAGAAATCGGTCTGGAAGGAAATGCCTCCGCATCTGTTGACCCATGCGACGCTTTTGGTAACGCATGCCGACCGGATGACTGACCAACGTTCAACTGACCGGGTGTTTCGCCGCGTCCAGCGCGAAGCGGGCGCGTTCTTTTCGTCATTCCTGATGGCATCGCTGATTGATCCCGTCGACATCGACCGGATCACGCTTCACGCGGATGCGCTGGCGCAAAGACTTGACACGTTCCCCGGTGCAGACAATCAGATCGTGCACGACTTCAGGGCATCTGATCGGGTATCAGGCGATCCCACAGTTGACAAATCAGCTGTAAAACCCCGGCGGATTCATCGCAAGAAAGTCCAGGTGCCACTGCCTTCGGTCAACGACCGTCCGTCTGCAGAAGTGCATCTGATCAATCTGGCACTCGCAAAGGCTGCGCAAGATGCCGGCATGGCGGAGATGCCGAATGGCAGAGCCGCTGCAATTTGGGCGGATCTCGTCCGTGATGTGGATATCAGCAGCCCAACGGCTTTGCTGGCCTGCGTCGGACGTATGATTGGGGTGCTCGACGGGCAAATCGACGGCCAAATTGCCGTTGCCGAGACCGTCACGGATGATGCGGACGCAGACGCGCCGCTGATCCGTAACGTGATGGGAAGGAGGAAATTGTGAAAATCGCTCCACATCAGAAGCAGGAATTGAGTTTTCTGCGCGACACTCTTGACCATCTGGACCGAGTCGTCGGCCGTGAGGCGCGCAAAAACTTCCACGAGCATCGGGTTCGGTTGGATAACTGGGCTGCAAAAGTTGCGGTGATTGGACAGGTCAAGGCCGGAAAGTCCACGTTTCTGAACGCTTTCCTGCAACAGCACGACTTTTTGCCGTCCGACGTTAACCCCTGGACTTCGGTCGTGACCAATATCCGCATCAACGTGCCCAAAGACCCGGCAACAGGCGCCCGGTTCGAGTTCTTTGCCGAATCCGACTGGGAAGAGATTGTTTCCGGCGGCTCCAAGATTCGTAAACTGACCGAGCAGTTGCTGCCCGGGTTCGACACCGAATTGCTGCGCAAGCAAAGCGAAGAAATGCGTGATCGGGCACAAAAGCGGCTGGGCAAGCACTTCGCCACTCTGCTTGGCACCTGGCACGACTATGACTTCTTGTCTGCGGATCTGCTCAAGCGTTATGTCTGCGCGGGCCCCGGTTCGGATGACGGGCCGGATCGGGAATCGCTTGGCCGCTATGCCGCGCTGACCAAAGTGGCCAATGTCTATATGCGCCTGCCCGAATTCCAGGTGCCGACGATCATCACTGACACGCCCGGCGTCAACGACCCGTTCCTGGTGCGTGACGAATTCACCTGCCGCAGTCTGGACCGGTCTGACGTGTTCATCGTCGTCTTGTCGGCCCACCAGCCGCTGACCGATGTGGACATCGCCCTTATCCGCATCCTTGCGACCCAGGATTCCAAAGATGTGCTGATCTTCGTCAACCGGATTGACGAGCTGGACGATTACGATTCCAAAGTGCCCCGCGTGATGGAAGACGTATCGCGCCGCCTGCGTAGCGCAATACCCGATATCGAATTCAAAATCGTCGCTGGAAGCGCCTATATGGCCGACCTGGCCATGCGCGATGATGACGACGCTGAATCTGCACGCGAAGCCATCGACGATGAACAGCTTAGCCAATACCTTAAGGCCAAGCATGGTTTTGTTCCGTCGGACCGTTTCGACCGGCTTAACCTAGCGTCAGGCCTTACCGAGGTAAAAGAAGTGCTGTCGAAAGTGATCGACAACGGTGTCGGCAGCAAGCAACTTGCCCAGTTGCTGGGCGATATTCGGGCCGAACTTAATGGCACACAATTTGTGACCAAGCGCGAGCGTGAGTCTCTGCAATCGCAGGTCGAAAGCATCAACAGCGAAGTCGCCGCAATGGCAATCGAGAATCTGGTGACCGAGATCGCCAACATCGGCGAAATTCATGACGTGCTTGAGAGTCATATCGAAAACGCCGACCTTCAAATCGAAAAGGTGCTGACCAAATCGTGGTCCAACCTTGAATCAAAGCTGATCGATCACATCGATGAGTTTGTCGACAGCCAGAAGGAAGTCTTCAAGAACCGCATTTTCTCGGCCTCGATCATAGGTGAGGCCAGCAAATATTTGGAAATCGACACTGCACCGTTGCAGCTCGCGATGGAGAAAGAAGTCGTCAAAAGCTTTGAGAAATCTCGGGCGGGCTCGGATGTAGCACTGAGCAACTGTATGCATGCATGCCGTCAGGCGATCCGGAACAAGTTCGAAGACCCCACCGAGAATATTTCGCTTGATGGTTTACCGTTTGATGCGTTCAATTCGACGTTGACGATGGCCAAGCGCACCCTGCGGGTTGACCTCGTCTCGGACCGGAGCTGGGCGTTCTGGCGCAAGCCGACAATGAGTGTTGAAAAGTCCGTCTCGGCACTGCGCCAGATCGCTGCCGCCGAGTTGCGCCCGCCGGTTGAAAAGATTCTTGCGGCCTATAACGAAGCGCAGGTCGAGCGCGCTTCTGCTGGCACCGGGCGGATCCGGGTGTTGCTGCGGATGATTGAAGTCAGTCTGACCGAGCGGACCCACCGGCTGAAGCAGGACAAAGCCGAACTTGAACAAGTGGCCAAAGACCCCGAAATGCGCAAACGCATGGTGCATATGCTGCAAAGCAAAATGGAAGTGCTGGAACACCGGCTGATTAACCTGTCCGCCCTTGATAGCGCTCTTTCGCGATCAGAGCTGTCTGAAGCTGCATAAGGATCAAGGACATGAACGTGAAACCAGTCGAGTTCGACGTATCGGACAATGTTCAGGTTTCGCCTGTCGTACGTGTCGTGGTCTGTGGCGAAGTAAGTTCGGGCAAATCGACCCTCATGAACGCAGTTCTGCGCGAACACCTTCTGCCCGACAACCTTGGTAGCGAATATCGGCCCACGATCTTTGCCCGGTACCGCGAAACGCCCGGAGTCGAAGTGGTCTATGGTGATGGCCGCCAGATTCGGGCAGACTGGATCGACGACCCTGCAATGCTGCGCGAGGCGGTGCAGGTTGTGTTGTGGTCCAATCAGCCGCACTTGGCCGGTATGGAAATCATCGAAGTCCCTATGACCAAAGCCGAGGAAATCACACCTTTTCAGGTCGAACTGGTGCGGTCGGCGAGCGTCTTTATCTGGATGACAATTGCCTCGCAGGCCTGGCGGCTGACCGAAAAGACGATGGTGGAACAATTCGGTGATGTGCTGCCAAAGCATTGCATCCTTGCCGTGTCGCGGGCGGACAAGCTTCGCAACAGCCGGGATCGCGACCGTCTAAAGGACCGACTGGTGCGTGAAACGTCTGATATTTTCAGGGACTGGGTCTTTATCAACGGATCACGCCGGAAAATCAGCGACGCTACCCAGTCGCGCGACGCCTGGACCATGACAGGTGGTGCCAAAATCGTATCGCGAATCGCTGCCTATCGAACAGAGCTTTTGACCGAAGCAACCGGGCCCGCCGCCGTGCCACCGTCGGAACCTGCCGTGATCGTCGATTTCGCCACGTTCCGGGCGGCCCCGACGCCACATGTGGCCGAAACTGGTCAAACGGCCAAACCGCTCTCGGTTCAGGTCCAGGACAAAGTACGCGCAAAGCCGGTTCGGATGCCGACTGTCCGCAAGACTGCGCCCGCCGCTGTCGCCACGCCCGCTCCTGTATTGGATACCGTCAATCCGGGCCTGCTCATCGCACTTCAATCGATATCAGAGGGACTCGTCGGAGCGCTTGCCATCGGGCTAATTCCACGGGATCAGTCCGACGGCTGCGTCGTGATTGCAGGGGACCCGGCACATTGCCGCAAAGTGGGGGATGCCTGTCGCAGTGCCCAAAGCTTGCTGTCACTGGCCTTTGATCCAAAGGATGCCGCAGGCCCGTTATCGGGCTGCGTTCTGGCGACAGGCGCGCACTGGTTGTTGTTTCAAGATGTGCCAACGGTTGGCCTGGTCTTTATGTTGTCAGAGTCCGCCGCTATGGGATTCGGCATAGCCCAAAGCACATTGTCCCGGATGGGCCGGACCTGCGAGCTGGCCGCCTGATCCGACCCTGACCACTGTTTCGCAATCCGGTCTGAATTGTGTCCGAATTGTGACTTGCCCTAAAAGCCACGACCGTTATCCTGAGCAGTCAGCGACAGCGATGGTGGGGGCTCGGATGGCGACGACTTGGCAAAAGCAGAATGGCGAAGAGTGGAGCCCATGGGTCATTCACCATGGCAAGGGATGTCCACTCAGGGTGGGCACAATAGTCGAAGTTGTCTGCGAAGACAGCTTTGGTTTTGCCATGCGACAGATTTCCATGGTGACCGGAGGGTCCTATTCTTCGTGGAACTGGGAACACTACCCCGAGTTGAAGCGGATCATTCGGTATCGTGAGAAAAAACCGAAGGGATTGCAGTTGCTTGAAGAAATATTGATCAGCAAGAAAATCCCCAGCAAAAAGGATCTGACCCGGGTGGATTGAAGCGGCCCCAGGTGCGTAGTCGTTGCAGAAACCTGGGGTGTTACGGTTTTCAGTTTATGGCGTCCGTTGGGTGCTGCTAAACTTCCAACCAGCTGTCAACGGAGTCCATTGCTGGTTTGCGCAACTTCGCGGATTGAGCGGTCACCAGCCGCGGTCGCGGGCCGGATGGGAACTGTCGATGCAGATAAAAACCAGAGCGGGATGACCTTTCGCTGAATCGCAGGGGCCGCGTGATATCGGAATTTTCGAAAATTCCGACCCAATTTCTTCGAAGAAATCGGTCACCCAATCGCAGTTCGTGCGTTTCAATCGTGTTTCGGTCCCGCTTCTTTCTGCACTAGAGCCCGTCGCGTTCAATTGGGTTTGTAGCCCGCGGCGATGAAGTAGTTGAGGCATTCCTCTTCGGTGAACAGGTCGCAGACGGTACCGACGGCTTTCCAGAGGTCGTCGTAGGTGCGGGCTGCGGCTTTGCGCGGGAGCGCTTTGAGCTTGGCAAATGCCATCTCGATCGGGTTAAAGCAGTTTGCGTTTGACCTGAATCGCGGGGGATTCCCATAGGTCTGGATGTGTGATTCACTGCCGACAGGGGGTGTCTCATGGGCAAAGCATATTCGATGGATTTGCGACAGCGTGTGTTTGACTACATTACGGCGGGGCATTCCTGTCGGACTGCGGCCCGCGTGTTCGGGGTCAGTTCGAGCACGGTAGTCAGGCTTGCGTCGGCGTTTCGCGACAAGGGGAGCATCGCGCCCTAGGCGCAGGGTCGCGCCCCCGGCACCGCAGGCAAGCTTGCGCCGCATGTGCTGTTTCTGGTCGAGATCGTGACCGCTGAACCCGACATTACCCTGCGCGAATTGTCCGGTGCGCTGGTCGAAACGCATGGGTTGCGGGTCGATTTATCGTCGATCCACCGAGCTCTGGACCGGGCCGGGGGGTCATATAAAAAAAGGCCTGGTGGCGCAGGAACGGCAGCGGGCTGACCTGCAACTGGCCCGGCGTGACTGGCTGACCCACCGCCAGCCGCGCATGGCGCAGGAGCCGCATCGCCTTGTTCGGCGGGAAAATGATCCCCCGGATCATTTTCTGTTCCGCCTCACTCATTGACGAAACGTCAGTCAAGGCGAACATGACCCGGCTGCGCGGGCGCTGCCCCGTGGGCGAGCGACTGTTCGGAACTGCCACGTTCGGGCGCTGGCAGACCCAGACATTCATCGCCGGGCTGACCTGTGACGACCTGATCGCGCCTTGGGTGATCAAGGGCGCAATGGACCGCATCGCGTTTGACACTTACATCGAAACCCAACTCGCCCCCGTGCTTGAGCCGGGAACGGTCGTCATTCTGGACAACCTGGCCACCCACAAAAGCCTGAAATCCGCAAACCTGTTGAAACGACAAAAGTGCTGGTTCCTGTATCTGCCCGCCTACTCACCCGACCTGAACCCGATCGAAATGGCCCTTTCCAAACTCAAAGCCCACCTCAGACGCATCGAAGCCAGAACCTACGACACCCTCATCCAAGCCCTCAGCAACATCTGCGGTCTCTTCAGTCCGAAAGAATGCTGGAACTACTTCAAAGCCTCCGGATATGCGTCATGTTAAACGCAAACCGCTTGTCTTATGACGATTCCAGTTTCCATGTGATGATGGAGGCACCGTCCGGCACCTTAGATATGCCGGACGGTGGCGGTGGTCGGATCGTCAACGGCTTGGTCCGACGGGGACCGTTTTAAAGTGGGATCGACCACCGTCTATCCAAAGGGCCTGAACGGATACCCGTGCAGCAGGCACGGATGACAAGCATAGGGCGAAAC
>JANOMH010000555.1:0-18294 GCA_031420215.1 Rhodobacterales bacterium
GCCGCAACCTTGGCCATTTCGGCGACATTATCCGGCGGGATCGGTTCTTCGTACCAGAGCGGCGAATACGGTTCGATCGCTTGCCCCATGCGGATAGCACCACCGGTCGAAAATTGGCCATGGGTGCCAAACAGCAGATCAGCCTTGTCGCCGACCGCCGCGCGGATTTTCCGGCAAAACTCCACTGACAGCGAAATATCCGACAATGCGGGCCTATGGCCGCCGCGAATGGTATAGGGACCGGCCGGGTCAAACTTTACCGCCGTATAACCCTGATCGACCATCGCCACAGCCGCCTCGGCGGCCTGATCCGGGTTCACCCAGAAGCCGGGCAAGCTATGGCCTTTTTGTGGATACAGATAAGTATAGGCCCGCACACGGTCATTCATCTTGCCACCGAGCAGGGCATAGACGGGCCGGTCGCGGTCTTTGCCCAGGATATCCCAGCAGGCAATCTCCAACCCCGAAAACGCCCCAATGACGGTCAGATCGGGGCGTTGGGTAAAGCCTGCCGAATACACCCGGCGGAACATCAGCTCGATATCCTCGGGGTTCTGGCCCAGCATGTGGCGTTCGAACACATCGGTGATCACTGCCTTCATCGCCTCGGGCCCGACAGATGCGGCATAGCATTCGCCATAACCCACCACGCCGGTATCGGTGGTCAGCTTGGGAATGATCCAATAGCGGCCACCCCAACCGGGGGCGGGGGGGGCGGTGACAATAATATCCAGATCAACCAGTTTCATCGGCGGCTCCTTGTTTTTGTCAGCATCCCGGCCCGGCTGTCATTATGCCCCGCCAAAACCGACCTTAAGCGTCGCGACTGGCGACCTGCACAGGACCAGCCAGAAAAACCACCAGGCACAGCACCATCAAACCCGCCGACAGCACAAACGGCGCACCGGGAAAAAACACCGCACCCCGGGCGGTGAATATAAAGAATATCTGCGTCATTGCCAGCGGGGCCATGATCGTGGCCAGCGATTTGGCCGAGGATATCACCCCCTGCAATTCGCCTTGCTGGTCGTCTGCCGCAACCCGGCTCATCATGCCTTGCAAAGCCGGGGTGACGACAGCGCCCAACGCGGTCAGCGGAACAAACCCCAGTGCAACCCAGCCATTGGTGAGCAAAGCTAGCACGACAAAGGCCGAAAAGTTGAAACTTATTCCATAGATAATCGTCAACCGCTCGCCAAAACGGCGCAGGGCCGGGCGGATCAGCGCGCCTTGGACAATCGCAACCCCGACCCCGAACAGGGCCAGCGACAGGCCAATGCGGCCCGGTTCCCAGCCAAATTGCGCGGTCGTATAATAGGCCCAGACCGACGGATAAACGATGAACGCAAATTCATAGATGAAAAACAGCACCAACAGCCGGGTCACGCCGGGCAATTCCGACAACTTCATCAACGCACCCACAGGATTGGCGCGCCGCCACTCAAACTTGCGCCTTATCCGGTCGGTGACGGTTTCGGGGACCACCAGGGCACCAAAGACCAAATTCGCGCCGGCCAGTGCGGCAGCGGCATAAAACGGCGCGCGGATGCCAAACCCGGCGAGCAACCCGCCCAGCACAGGACCAAATACAAAGCCCACGCCAAAGGCCGCGCCAACCAGGCCAAAGGCAGCAGACTTTTTCTCGGGCGGGGTGATGTCGGCGATAAAGGCCGAGGCCGTGGAATAGGTCGCCGCCGTGATCCCACCGATGATGCGGGTGACAAACAGCAACCAGATCGACCCCGCCACGGCCATCATCAGATAATCCAGACACATCACGAAAAGTGAGGTCAACAGCACCGGACGCCGCCCAAACCGGTCCGACAGCGCGCCCACCACGGGGCCAAAGACGAACTGCATCATCGCAAAAGCTGTGGCCAGCAGGCCGCCCCAGACCGCCGCGTTGCCGACCGACCCGCCATTGATCTGCGCTATCAGACCCGGCATCACCGGCAGGATCAGACCCACCCCCATGGCATCCAGCATCAGCGTGATAACGATAAACACAAGCGGCAGGCGATTTTGCATAAGGCGGTTCCGGTTTGAGTTGTCGTGTGACGGATCGGGTGGTGCTTCGGCGCTACGTGTAAACGACAAATTCCTCAGTCATATTCGAAAATTACAATTGTTGGCCGGAAACATGCCAGAAGACTGACCAAAAAGTCTGAAAAAGACAGGCAGTTTGATTGGTGCATGTCGAAACTTTATAGATGCCCCACTTGTTTCAGGAACATAAGCAGCGCGTCGGCCACGGCAATCGGATCCTCAATCGGCGGGAAGTGGCCGGACTTGCGGATAAGCTGAAATTTAGAACCCGGAATCAACTCAATTGTCTCGCGCATCAGATCAGGCGGGGTTGTGGCGTCTTCTGACCCCACCACTCCTAACACCGGCAGCCGCAAGCCACTGGTCGGGGTATAGAAATCTGCGCCCGAAATCGCCGCGGCACAACCCATCCAGCCCTCGGGGTTCATATTCAAAAGCATGTTATACCAATGGTTTACCTCTGGCCCTGCACGGAACGCCTTGCTAAACACCCGCTCCATTGCATTGCTGGCTATGGCTTGCATTCCCCCGGCGCGGACCTGTGCAATCCGGTCGGCCCAGACCGCAGGAACTCCGATTTTTGCTGCCGTATCAATCAGCACCATGGCGCGGACCAGATCAAGCCGCTTGATCGCCAGCCCCTGCGCCACCAGCCCGCCCATTGACAAGCCAATGACAAGACAATCTTTTATATTCAATGCAGTAAGCACCGCCTCAGCATCCGAAATCATTGCTCCCATGCTATAGGGGGCGACCGGCGCATCGGACAATCCATGCCCGCGCTGATCAAACCGGACATAGCGCAGATGCTCGGGCAGCAGCGTCAGAACCCGGTCCCAGATATGTAGATCAGTGCCCAAAGCATGCAGCAACAACACCGGCGGCGCAATTTCATGGTTCACTCCATCGAGCCGCACATTCAGGCGCACACCATTGTTTTCAATAAACATTAGTCTGGTTGCTCCAAAGCGCGCCGGAACATCGCTGGGTCCACATTGCCGCCAGAGGCGATCACAATGACCGGATCACTGCCGCCCTGATGCAAGGCCGCTGCCAGCGCCGCCGCACCCCCCGGTTCCAGCACAATCTTTAATTCCCGGAATCCGACGGCCATTGCCCGCAGGCAATCCTGATCGGTTACCACCATCCCTGGCCCGCAGAGCCGTTGCATCACCGGAAACGTCAGATTGCCGGGCTGAGGGGTTAAGATCGCGTCACAAATTGACCCGGTTAATCGGAAATTCCGCTCAATTCTGCCTGCGGCCAGCGACCGGGAAACATCATCAAAATCAATCGGTTCCACCGGCCTGACCCGCATCTTCGGCGCATCTGCCGCAAGCGCCAAAGCAATCCCAGAGGTTAACCCCCCGCCGCCGCAACAAACCAGAACTTCTGCTTCGGTCACGCCCATTTCAGCGGCCTGTGATGCTATTTCCAGCCCACAGGTCCCTTGCCCGGCGATCACTTCGGGGTCATCAAATGGCCGGATCAGGGTCAGGTTCCGGGCCTTGGCGATAACTAAACCCATCGCGTCGCGGTCGTCTGTCATACGGTCGTATAGGATAACTTCGGCACCCAAGGCTTTGGTTCCATTTATTTTTGCCAGTGGCGCGTCATTCGGCATGATGATCACCGCAGGCACTTCAAACGCCCGCGCAGCATAGGCCACGCCTTGGGCATGGTTGCCAGACGAGAATGCGATGACTCCGGTCTGCCGGACCGATGGGGCCAGGGCCGATACCGCCGCCCAACCGCCCCGCGCCTTGAACGATCCGGTCATTTGCAACACTTCGGCTTTGACCAAAACCGGCCTTCCGGCAAGTCTGTCCAGACCGGGCGAGGATAGCAAAGGGGTGACGCGCAGATGCCCCCGCGCCCGATCAGCAGCGGCCCGGATCATGTTGATATTCATGCCATTTTCTCCAGCCAGGCGCGCAGGACAGCCAGACTTTCCGGCTCGTCCAGAAACGGAATATGGCCCCGGCCCGGCACTTCGGCAAAGTCCATATCCGGGCGACGACGGCGCATTTCCAGAGCAGTTTCAACGGTTACCAGGTCTGAATTCGCGCCGCGGAGCAGTGCCAGTGGCAGACCCGCAAGCGCATCAAATAGCGGCCAGAGGTCGGGTGAGGGGCCGGCTGCCAAAACGGCGTCACGCAGGTACGGGTCATAGCGGATGACCAAACCACTATCCGTTTGATCATAATGATGTTTTACCTCTTCCAGCCAGCGGCTTTCGGGCACATCGACGAAGCCGGTCATAATCTTTGCCCGGGTCAAGGCCGCCTGACCCCAGGTCTTTTGTGCCGGATTGCGACCAACGTAACTCTTGATAACTTCAAGCCCTGTAACGGAAATTTCCGGTCCGATGTCATTCAGGGCGACGCCCAGGAGGCGATCCTTGGCGATCATGGCCAACAGCATGCCGATCAATCCGCCCCGCGACGATCCCAGGATCGCCACGTTCGACAGACCCAGATGGCCCAGTAGGGCCAGCACATCCTGCGCTTCTTGCGCCACGGTATAGCTCGCAGGATCGGCCCAGTCCGACTGCCCTCGTCCGCGATAATCCAATCGGATCAGGCGGATACCGGGCAGATGCGGGGCGACATAGTCGAAATCGGCGCCGGTTCGGGTCAGGCCGGACAGGCACAGAACCGGCAGGCCATCCCCCTCATCCGTGTAGTGCAACGACAGCCCGTCGGTTTGAAATCGTGGCATCGCGAATCCCGATGTTTAGCGTGATAAAATATGCCTTGTCAGCAGCTTGTCGGACGTACTTAATGTCAATTCAGACAAGGTTCTCGGGCTGTGGCATTCCCAACACATGGTAACCACCGTCCACCCGAATGATCTCTCCGGTGGTGCAGGCCCCCGCCTCCGAGGCGAGGTAGACCGCCGTCCCACCCACAGCGTCAAGCGTGGCATTCGACCTCAGGGGCGCGTTCATATCGGTGTGTCGGAAGGTCCGGCGGGCGCCGGTGATCGCGGCACCGGCCAGCGTTTTCATTGGCCCCGGCGAAATGGCGTTAACTCTGATCCCGTCTGGTCCCAGATCATTGGCCAGATAGCGCACCGCACTTTCCAGCGCGGCTTTGGCAACGCCCATGACGTTATAGAATGGTGTCACACGGTTAGACCCTTGATAAGTCAAGGTTGTTATCGATCCACCCGCAGTCATCAGGGGCAAGGCGCGCCGGGCGATATCAACCAAGGAAAAGCAGGATATCACCATCGAGGTTTTGAAATTCTCGCGGCTGGTGTTAATGAACCTGCCCGCCAGTTCGGATTTGTCGGAATAGGCGATGGCGTGGATCAGAAAATCCAAGCGTCCCCAGCGGGTTGCAATCAAATCAAAGGCGTGGTCAAGCGATACATCGTCGGTCACGTCCACATCAATCAGGAAATCGGACCCCAGCGACGCGGCCAGTGGTTCGACCCGTTTGCCAAACATCTCTCCCTGATAGGAAAACGCCAGTTCCGCCCCCGCCGCATGCATCGCCTGTGCGATGCCCCAGGCGATGGAATGGTCGTTGGCGACCCCCATGATCAACCCGCGTTTACCCTGCATTGATCCTGTCATTCTAAATATATCCGTCTTAATGCAGCCACTTACCTACCTCACGAAACGTGACAGCAGCATTGACCCGTTGGTTCCGCCAAAGCCGAAACTATTGGTCATCACCGTATCGAGTCCGGCGTTTTCGACCAGCGTGGTGGCGATTTCGGCGGGGTGCAGGGCCGGGTCCAGCGTTTCAACATTGATCGAGGGCGCGATATAGTCGCCCTGTAACATCAGCAGGCAGTATATGGCCTCGGAGGCGCCGGTCGCCCCTTGGGAATGGCCGGTCATCGACTTGGTCGAGCTGATTGGCGGCGTCGTCCCTGCTCCGAACACGCGGCGCACGGCTTGCACTTCTCCAACATCGCCCACCGGGGTGGATGTGCCATGGGCATTGATATAGCTGACTTTTCTACCCTGTGGCAGGGTATCCAAAGCCAGCCGCATTGCCCTTTCTCCACCTTCACCCGATGGGGCGACCATATCATGGCCATCCGACGTGGCGGCAAATCCGGTCACTTCGGCATAGATTTTGGCACCGCGCGCCAGCGCATGGGACAGCTCCTCAAGCACCACCATGCCGCCGCCGCCGGCAATCACAAACCCGTCGCGGCCTGCATCAAAGGCGCGTGACGCCTTGGTGGGAGTATCGTTATATTTCGACGACATCGCACCCATGGCGTCGAACAGGCAGGACAGGGTCCAGTCCAGTTCCTCGCCGCCGCCCGCAAACATCAGGTCTTGTTTTCCCATCATGATCTGTTCGGACGCGGCGCCGATGCAATGCAAGGACGTCGAACAGGCCGAAGTGATCGAATAGTTGATCCCCTTGATCTGAAACGCCGTGGACAGATTGGCGGAAACGGTCGAGGACATGCCGCGCGGCACCATCAGCGGCCCGATCCGTTTGGGCGACCCGGTTTTCAGCACGATCTGATGCGCGGCGAACAGATTGGATGTGGATGGCCCGCCCGACCCGGCGATCAGGCCAGTGCGCGGGTTGCTGACGTCGGCCTCGGTTAACCCTGCGTCTTCAATGGCTTGCTGCATGGACAGATAGGCATAGGCCGCGCCCGGCCCCATGAACCGCATCCGGCGCTTGTCGATCAACGGGACCGGGTCGATTTTCAGCGTGCCCGCGATCTGGCTGCGAAAGCCATATTCGGCCATTTCGGCAGAGGCTTCGACCCCGGACTTGCCGGCGCGCAGGGATGCATCGACCTCGGCCGCAGAATTGCCGATCGGCGAGATGATCCCGAGTCCAGTGACAACGACGCGGCGCATGAGCAGTCTCCTTAGCTGGCCGAAAGGGCGACCTTCATGTCTTTGACAAGATAGATAACCTCGCCATCCGCCTCGACCCGGCCATCAGCCACGCCCATGGTCAGGCGGCGGGTTTGCAGGGCTTTGGTGAAATCGACGAAATAGGTCAGGCGTTTGCGGTCCGGGCGGACCATGCCGGTTAGTTTGACCTCTCCCACCCCCAAAGCATAGCCGCGCCCCTGCCAGCCGCGCCAGCCGAGGTTAAATCCGGTTAACTGCCACAGCCCGTCTAGGCCAAGGCAGCCGGGCATGATCGGGTTGCCGGGAAAATGGCAGTCAAAGAACCACAGGTCGGGGGTGATGTCGAATTCTGCGACCACGTGGCCTTTGCCATGCAGCCCGCCATCTTCGGAAATATCGGTGATCCGGTCCATCATCAGCATCGGCGGCATGGGGAGTTGCGCATTGCCGGGGCCAAACAACTCGCCCCGCGCGCATTGCAACAGGCCGCCTTTGTCGAACTGGGTCGGGTAAGTGGCCATGCGGGGCGCTTTCATGGTTTGTGTCTCTCCCTTTGACCCTCTAGCACTCTGCCCGGAACAAGGGCAAGTGTGCTGGCAGTGCGGTTGGCCGGACGAGTGGCACTGGTCACAGGGTTTTCAATTGAAATCCAAGAGGCTTGCCCCTTATGATGGCTGAATTGCGGGACATGGGACGATGATGAGCCAGGTGGTGATAGTGCGGGCAAATGGCTGGCTTGCCTCGGTCGGGCTGCGGCCGACCCGGCAGCGGCTGGCTTTGGCGAGCCTGCTGGTTGGCGACGGGTTGAACCGGCATGTCACCGCCGAGGGGCTGTTTGAAGCCGCGTCGGGCGCAGCAGAGCGGGTGTCGCTGGCCACGGTCTATAATACGCTGCGGGCGTTTTGTGATGCCGGATTGATGCGAGAGATTACCGTGGACGGGTCGAAAAGCTATTTTGACACGAATGTAACCGACCATCCGCATTTCTATTGGGAAGATAGCGCGACCCTGACCGATGCTCCGGCGGCTGAGCTGGAGTTTGCACGGTTGCCGGTCCTGCCCGCCGGGTCCGAGATTGTGTCAGTCGATGTGGTGATCCGGCTGCGACGGGTTTGACTGGGAAGGTGGGTTGAAACCCACCTTACTTTCCTCGCTTTAACCCGTTCTTAGCCAGGGCCCGCGCAAGCTGTGGGACATGTCCCATTACAGACGCCTCGTGGTTCCCGGCGGAACCTATTTCTTTACTGCCCGGTTGCAGGACCGCGGCTCGCGCCTGCTGACTGACCGGGTGGACCTGTTGCGGGCGGCGGTGCGGCTGGCGCAAAAGCAATGGCCCTTTTCGATCGAGGTAGCGGTGGTCCTGCCTGACCATCTGCACATGATCTGGACCTTACCCGACACAGACGCGGATTTCTCCAAACGCTGGCGGCTGATCAAATCGACGTTTTCGCGGCATGTGGATGGGCCGGTTGAGGTGAGCCCATCCAAAGCGCGGCGTGGCGAAAAGGGGATATGGCAGCGCCGGTTCTGGGAACATCTGATCCGCGATGAGGTCGATTTCGAGGCCCATCGCGCCTTTGCCCTGACCGCCCCGGTGCAGGCCGGGTTGGTCGCCCGACCCCAGGATTGGGCCTTGTCCTCGGTCCACCGGGATCTGCGCCGGGGTGGTGTGCTGCCTGCGATGTCAGGCTATGGGCCGATTGTGTCGCCTTGGGCCGGGCAAAGTAAGGTGGGTCCTGACCCACATCGCGGTTCGGTATTCCCACTGGATGGTGGGTTAAAACCCACCTTACCGTTGCGACGTTCTCCAAATGGGTAATGTGGGTCTTGACCCACGCCACCCTCGTTCAGAACCACTGCCCCGGTTCCATCAGCCCCAGATCCAGCAATTGCTGGGAATGCCAGTCGAACGGGGCGGAATTGTGCCAGCGAAAGGTCTGGATATCAAAGCTTGATCCCGGATTGCGTTTCAGCGCTTTGGCGGTCCGGAATGAACAGATCGCGGCGGTCAGGGAATTGTGCCAGGGGCAGGCATAGGTATTGTATTCGGGGTCGTTAAATGTGTGATCGGCACGCAATTTCAACCCCGGCTTGGCCCGGAACAGCGACACCCGATCGATCCGGCGGCGCGGGACGGGGATGTGTTCCTCGAACCGCCAGCGCAGCCCGCCAAAAAAATCCAACTGCCGTTCGGCGGGATTCTTGTCCCGGTCCAACCGGGCCAGCGCGTAATAGCCGGATTTGTCCAGATGCGCATCCTCAAGTGACACCGCCGTGGGATGCGCCCCAAGGTCGCTGGCATACAGATCAATCACATAGGTCAGCACTGCATCCCGCCGCTCTTCGGTCACATGGGCCAGCATTTCGCCGACGGACCTGTGTTCGCTGAACGGGTAAAACAGATACTCGGCATTGTAGCAGTAATAAAACCACAGCCCGGGGGCGCCGCCGATCATGCTGTTGACCACTTGTTCCAGCATGCCATCCGCCGTCATGTCGCAATCAACCCGGTCAATCTGTGCCTCAAGCTCTGCCGCTATGGTGATCTGCGGGCTGGCGAAAACCACCAGCTTTTTGAAACCAGCCGCCAGATGATGCCGGATCGTGCTGTCCACCTCGACCCCATCATCGACAAGGATCAGCCCGACCGGCCCTTTGCCAAAGCCCGCCGCCGCAGCGCATGTTTTCAGATCAGTGTAGTGCAAGGCGCGCCGTCCTGTCGGTCAAAACTCTTCCGTCGCAGAGTCAGTTAAATCCGCGTGCATTGCAAGGCGGCCCGCGAGCGGGTAGTGAACCCATGACCTTCATCCCATTCAGGACCATCCCCGCCGATGTCTGCGCCCAAGAAATTGTTCATCAAGACCTATGGCTGTCAGATGAATGTCTATGACAGCGAGCGTATGGCCGAAACCATGGGCACTCAGGGCTATGTCACCACTGATGTGCCCGAAGAGGCCGATCTGGTGTTGCTGAACACCTGTCATATCCGTGAAAAGGCCGCCGAGAAGGTGTTTTCAGATATTGGCCGCCTTCGCCCGCTGAAAACCGCCAAGCCTGATCTGCGCATCGGTGTGACCGGCTGTGTCGCTCAGGCCGAAGGGGCCGAGATTTTGCGCCGGATGCCGCTGGTCGATCTGGTGGTCGGCCCGCAAAGTTACCACCGCCTGCCTGCGATGATGGATCAGGTTGCCCTTGGTAAGCGCGCGCTGGATACCGAATTTGCCCTGGATGACAAGTTTGACCATCTGACCGCCCGGCCCAAGGCCTATCGCGGTCCGAGCGCCTTTTTGACCGTGCAGGAAGGCTGCGACAAATTCTGCGCCTTTTGCGTGGTGCCTTATACGCGGGGATCAGAAGTCAGCCGTCCTGCGGACCGGATTATTCATGAGGCCCGCGAGTTGGTCGCTGCCGGAGTGCGCGAGGTCACGCTGCTGGGCCAGAATGTGAATGCTTATCATGGCACCTCAGGTGGCCTTGCAGCCCTCATTGCCGCGTTGGCGAAAATCGACGGGCTCGACCGCATCCGCTATACCACGTCCCACCCTAATGACATGAACGACGCCCTGATTGCGGCGCATGGGTCCGAGCCGAAACTGATGCCCTATCTGCACCTGCCGGTCCAGTCCGGGTCTGACCGCGTCCTCAAGGCGATGAACCGCAAACATACCGCCGCTGGGTATCTGCGACTGATCGACCGCATCCGCGCCGCCCGCCCCGATATCCTGCTGTCCGGCGATTTCATCGTCGGGTTCCCCGGTGAAACCGAAGCGGATTTTCAGGCGACGTTGGATTTGATCACAACTGTCGGCTATGGCATGGCGTTTTCGTTCAAGTATTCAACGAGGCCCGGCACCCCTGCGGCTGAAAAACCGCAATTGCCGGTTGATGTGCTGGACGAACGGTTGCAGCGGATACAGGCCCTGATCACGACCCGGCAGCGCGCCACCCAAGAGGCGATGGTCGGGCGTGTGGTCAATGTGTTGTTTGAAAAACCGGGTCGTATGGCCGGACAGGTGACCGGGAAATCGGACTATTTGCATGCGGTGCATGCGCAGGGGGATGATTCTATCGCCGGACAGATTCGCGCAGTGCGGATCACCGCAACCTCAACAAACTCTCTGGCAGGCACAATACTACCCTGACGGGTTGAGTGCCTTAACTTTGCCATATTTCTCTTTTCGCTGCCTGACGGATTTGGATTAGTCTACGGGACAATCCCCACAGTTTTTCGTTAACTATATGAAAACTGGACACAATTGGTACTAAAAGCAACTTTCCTCACTCCGTAAACTTGATAAGACTTCCCGGATAATGTGGCATGATTGTGGCATGGGGCGGCCTGAGATGGCGCAGGTCGCGGTTAGACGGGAGATATTGAATTGGCAGGAACTATTGGAACGAAATTGCGGACCGCGGTCGGTGCCGTGGCGATGGCCGGGATTGGCGCGCTTAATCTGGCGGGCCCGGCTTTGGCGCAGGACCCGCGGATTGTGAACGGTGAGCAATATATTCCCGGCATCTGGATTGATCCCGATGGCTGCGAGCATTGGGCGATGGATGACGGCACCGAGGGCTTTATGTCGCCCCGCCGCACCCGTGATGGCCGCCCGGTCTGTCACCGCAATGAAATCTGCGGCGTGATGCAATCGGATCAGTTGTTTGCGACCGACCGCTACACGATCGGCGCTGCCGGCCGGACCGCGCTGCAGAACTTTTTCAACAGCGCCAATGCCTATGGCTTTATGATTTATGGCCATACCGACAACCGGGCGTCAGATGAATATAATCTGACCCTGTCTGACAACCGCGCCAATGCAGTGGCTGAAATAGCGGTGGGGCTTGGCCTGCGGGTGATCGACCTGCGCGGCTTTGGCGAACGGCAGCCGGTTGCCTCTAACGATACGTCGGCTGGCATGGCGCGCAATCGCCGTGTTGAAATCTATTGTTTGCGCTGAGGGGATGGCAATCATGGTTCATATCAAGAAATTCGCGCTCCTCGGCCTGCTGACAGTGGCTGGCTGTGACACTTATGGCCCCGATAAGTCGGTTGACAGGGGCATCAATTCTCACCACGTCTCGACCCTTGTGGCAGGCATCTGGATCGATCCGGATGGCTGCGACCATTGGATCATTGATGATGGTGCCGAGGGTTATCTGTCTGAACGCAGCACCCCTGATGGCCGCCCGGTGTGTTCCGGCGTTGCCGATCCGACCTTTGCCGTCGGTCCGTTCAAAGACGGCTCACCGATCCCCGATATTTTCTAAACGGTGCAAAACCCGGCATTAACCAAAGGCCGCAGAACCCTCTGCGGCCTTTTGCGTTGCAATGTCGTGATGTAGCGCAGCTATATCTTGCGTCACGTCCTACAACTTGCCACCATAGAATCGAGACCGGTCCGTTTTACCCCTTGATGAAGGAGTGCTTTTTGACCCTCACTGTCCTGCCGCATCCCGCCCCGTCCAAAACCGCAATTGAACAGGTTCTGGAGTTTTCCAACAACTTTCTGCTGATCGACCTGTGTGGCGAACATGATCGCCATCTGGCAGCGATCGAAGAAAAACTGGGAGTGCAGATAATCCATCGGGGCAATGTGATTTCGGTAATCGGTGAAGGCAGCGCAGGTCGGGTGGCCGCCGGGGTGTTGCAGTCGCTGTATTCCCGGCTTGAGGCCGGGCGCACGGTCGAGGCCGCTGATGTTGACCGCGAATTGCGCATGGGGCCACAAAATGGCACGCCAAAGGTGATGGCCAAACTCGACCCTGCCGATCAGATCGAGATGTTCAGCCGCGACGCCCCTGGTGGCCGGATCGAGATCAAGACCCGCCGCAAACATGTCGAACCCCGGACCGAAGCGCAAAAGGCCTATACCCGCGCCCTGTTCGAACATGAAATGGCCTTTGGCATTGGTCCTGCCGGCACTGGCAAAACTTATATCGCCGTGGCCGTGGGCGTGACCATGCTGATCGGCGGCCATGTGGACAAGATCGTCCTGTCCCGCCCGGCTGTAGAAGCAGGCGAGCGGTTGGGGTTCCTTCCCGGAGATATGAAGGACAAAGTCGATCCTTATATGCAGCCGCTTTACGACGCGCTGAACGACTTTTTGCCGTCCAAACAAGTGGCCAAGATGATCGAGGACAAGATCATCGAGATTGCCCCCCTCGCGTTCATGCGCGGCCGCACGCTGGCCCGGTCGTTCGTTGTGCTGGATGAGGCACAGAATGCGACCAGCATGCAAATGAAGATGTTCCTGACCCGGCTGGGCGAAGGCTCCCGCATGGTGATCACCGGCGACCGCACCCAGGTGGACCTGCCGCGCGGGGTGCCATCGGGGCTGGCCGATGCTGAAAGGCTGCTGAAACATATCCCGAAAATCAGCTTTAACTATTTCACCTCGCGCGATGTGGTCCGCCATCCACTGGTGGCCTCGATTATTGATGCTTATGATGCCGACACTTGATACTGACATTGGCAGATGACCCGACTATATGCAGATCATGCGATTGCCCCCTCCATGTTAGTTGACTGCCTGACGGAAGATCACAGATGGGAGGCGCTGGAGCCTGATGCGCTAAGCCTTGAGGCTTTGGCCGAAACCGCCGCTGCTGCAACCCTAAGGCAGCTGGGCCTTGATCCTGCTGCCTATGAGATTTCGCTGCTGGGCTGCAATGATACCCGGATTGCCGAGCTGAATGCCGATTTTCGCGGCAAACCGCAGCCGACCAATGTGCTCAGCTGGCCATCGGACGAGCGCGGTGCAGAGTTGCCCGGCAAAATGCCACACGCCCCGGAACTGGCTGCCCAAGGGTTGACCGAACTGGGGGATATCGCCATTGCCTATGAAACCTGTGCCGCCGAGGCGCAGCAGGCCGGGAAGTCCCTGGTCGATCACACCACCCATCTGATCGTGCATGGCACTTTGCATTTGCTGGGTTTTGACCATGACCGCGACCTTGACGCCACCTTGATGGAAGGGCTTGAGGTCGAGATTCTTGGTAAATTGGGTATCGCAGACCCATATGCCAGTTGAGTTCCAAGCGTAAGTTACACATTTGCAGGCCAATCCCTGCAAGAGGCAGGAGACGATGACCGACACGAGCAATACCTCTGCAGAGGCGGCCCAGAGCCTGGCCGACGAACCGGGTGACGAGACCGCCGAAGCCACGAGTCGCGGATTTTTCAGCCGGATCATAGAGCGGCTGACCCCGACGGAAGTGTTCGAAGATGAGGCAAATGCCTCGACCATAGCCGCCGTGCAGGGCCCGATGCCCGGCATGGGCAATCTGCGCCGGCTGCGGGTCGAGGATGTGGCGATCCCCAAAGCCGATATTGTCGCCGTGCAGGTTACTCTGTCCATGGCCGATCTGGTGGCCGCATTCCGGGAAAGCGGCCTGACCCGGATTCCGGTCTATGATGGCACGCTGGACACGCCTGTGGGCCTGATCAACCTCAAGGATTTTGCGCTGCGTCATGGCTTTGACGGCTCTGCCGAGTTCGACCTGCGCGGATTGCTGCGTCCGCTGCTGTTTGTTCCCCCATCGATGCCTTTGGGTGTGTTGTTGCAGAAAATGCAGGCAGACCGGATTCACATGGCTTTGGTCATCGACGAATATGGCGGCACCGACGGGTTGGTCACGATCGAGGACCTGCTGGAGCAGGTTGTCGGTGACATCGATGACGAACACGACGAGGCCGAGGTTCAGACCTTTGTAAAGGAAAAGCCCGGCGTCTGGCTTGCCCTTGCCAAGACCCCGCTTGAGGAGTTCGAGGCTGCCATTGGCATGAACCTGACCGCCCATGCCGAGATTGACGAGGAAGAGATTGATACTTTGGGTGGCCTTGTGTCGATGTTGTCCGGCCATGTTCCCGCCCGCGGCGAGGTGATCAAGCACCCCGATGGCCCCGAGTTCGAAGTGATCGACGCCGACCCCCGCCGGATCAAACGGCTGCGCGTCCGGATGCCAAGCGCGCAGGATGCCTGAGGATTTGCGCCGTCTGGCCGGGATTAATCCGTGGTTGCGCGGGCTGCTGCTCGCGGTTTTGGGCGCGTCGGCTGCGTTGGGGCAGGCCCCGTGGGAAATGCCTTGGCTGACTGTGCCCGTATTGGTGGCGGCGTTCGCGCTGCCTGCACAGGGCTGGGCCACAGCGTTTTTCAATGGTTGGGCCTTTGGGTTGGGTTATTTCGCGCTGGCCCTGCATTGGATTGTACAGCCGTTCATGGTGGATGCCGCGCGTGACGGCTGGATGGCCCCGTTTGCGTTGCTGTTCATGGCCACCGGCCTCGCGCTGTTCTGGGCTGCGGCCTTTGGCGCCGCCCGCAGCCTTGCGCCGGGCCGGGGTGCCGCTTTGGCGCTGGTGGTGTGCTGGACCGGGGCCGAAATCGCCCGATCGCTGTTGTTCACCGGATTTCCATGGGCCCTGATCGGCCATATCTGGACGCCCACGCCGCTGGCGCAACTGGCGGCTTTTGTCGGGCCGCATGGTTTGAGTTTCTTGACTTTGGGAGTGGCTGCGTGTGTGGCGCAGGCGCGGCTCTGGTCGATTGCGCCCGTTGTGGTGCTGGCGCTGGGCTGGTGGGGATTGAACCCCGGTCCCGCCCCGGCCATTGATCCTGCAGCCCCGCTGATCCGCTTGGTACAGCCCAACGTGCCGCAGGATGAGAAATGGAACCCGGACAGGATCCCCGTGCACTTTCAGCGGATTCTGGACCTTACCGCCGGTGCCAGTGCAGCGGCGCGGGCCCCCGATCTGGTGATCTGGCCCGAAACTGCGATCCCGTGGATTTTGGATCAGGCGCAGGGGGCGCTGGAGTCGAGTGCCCTTGCCGCACGGGGCGCGCCATTGATTTTGGGTGTGCAGCGCCGCGAGGATGGCCGCTTTTACAACTCTCTGGCCCTGTTGGACCGTGTGGGCGCAGTGACTGCCCTGTACGACAAATCGCATCTCGCCCCGTTTGGGGAGTACATGCCGCTGGGCGAGGTCATGTCCCGCTTTGGCATCCATGGGCTGGCCTCCAGCGAGGGCGGCGGGTTCAGTTCCGGGCCGGGGTTAAGCCTGATTGATGTGCCAGGGATCGGCCCGGTGCTGCCGCTGATCTGCTATGAGGGGATCTTTGCCGAAGAAGTGAACGCCGTGCAGGGCCGCGCAAGGCTGATGGTGCTGATCACCAATGATGCGTGGTTTGGCACAGACAGCGGCCCTTACCAGCATTTCGCGCTGGCCCGGCTGCGCGCCATTGAGCAGGGGCTGCCGATGGCACGGGTCGCCAATACCGGGATTTCTGGGCTGATTGATGCGCAGGGCCGGGTGCTGGGGCAAATTGGGCTGGGTCAGCAGGGGCTGCTGGATCTGCCGCTGCCAGCGGCTTTGCCGCCGACGCTTTATACAAAGACCGGGGATTGGCCGGTGCTGGTGTTGCTGGCGCTCCTGACCCTGGGGCTCATTACAACGCGGCGGCGGATTGTGGTTGACCCCACCGCGCGGCCCGACTAGCCACAACCGAACGACTGACACAACGGCTTCCTGGCGTGGCAGTGAATTATAATTGGAGCACTTCCCTATGTCGCGATCTGACTATGTTTTCACTTCGGAATCCGTTTCCGAGGGCCACCCTGACAAGCTGTGCGACCGGATATCCGACGCCGTGCTGGATGCGTTTCTGACCATTCAGCCCGAGGCGCGTGTTGCCTGCGAAACCTTTGCCACCACCAACCGGGTGGTGATTGGTGGAGAGGTCGGCCTGTCGGACCCCGCCAAACTGGCGCAGATGATGGGGTCGGTCGAAGCGATCACCCGCGCCGCGATCAAGGATATCGGCTACGAGCAGGACAAGTTCCACCACGCCACCTGCGAGATTACCAATCTGCTGCATGAACAATCCGCCCATATCGCCCAAGGGGTGGATGCCAAGGCCGGCAAGGAAGAGGGGGCCGGTGATCAGGGGATCATGTTCGGCTACGCCACCCGCGAAACCCCGGAACTGATGCCCGCCCCGATCCAATATGCCCATGCGATCCTGCGCCGTCTGGCCGAGGTGCGCAAATCCGGGCAGGAACCGACCCTGCGGCCCGACGCAAAGTCACAGATTTCGCTGCGTTATGCGGGCGGCAAGCCGGTCGAAGTCACCTCGATCGTGCTGTCCACCCAGCATGCGCTGGAGACCCAGACTTCTGCGGATATCCGGGCTTTGGTCGAACCCTATATCCGCGAAGTCCTGCCGGAAGCCTGGATTACTGCGGCCACCAAATGGTGGGTCAACCCCACCGGCACCTTTGTGATCGGTGGCCCGGATGGCGACACTGGCCTGACCGGGCGCAAGATCATCGTCGACACCTATGGCGGTGCTGCCCCGCATGGCGGTGGCGCGTTTTCCGGCAAGGACCCGACCAAGGTTGACCGCTCTGCCGCCTATGCCGCCCGCTATCTGGCCAAGAATGTGGTCGCCGCTGGCATGGCGGATCGCTGCACAATCCAGTTGAGCTATGCCATTGGGGTCGCCCGGCCCCTGTCGATCTATGCCGATACGCATGGCACCGGGCAAGTCTCGCCTCAGGCGATTGAGCGGGCGATTGATCAGGCGATGGACCTGACCCCGCGCGGGATCCGCCAGCATCTGGGCCTGAACCGGCCGATCTATGCCCGCACGTCGGCCTACGGCCACTTTGGCCGCGCCCCCGAGGCGGATGGCGGGTTCTCCTGGGAGCGCAACGATCTGGCCGAGGCTTTGCGCCGGGTGGTGTGAAAGGGAGGGTGGGTTAAAACCCACCTTACTTTCTGGGGCAGGATGGTAAGGTGGGTCTCGACCCACCCTGCCTTTTGGAGCCACCTGTGCAACGGATCATGATCATCGGTGGGTCAGGGTCGGGCAAATCGACGCTGGCCTGGGCGATTGGCGGTCTGACGGGCCTGCCGGTGGTTCATATCGACCCGATGTATTGGGCGCCGGGCTGGGTCGCGCGGCCCCCTGAACAGACCCGGGCCCTCTCTCTGGCTGCAGCGGCCGGACAGGCCTGGGTGTTTGAAGGCAATAATACCGAGACGATGGACGCCCGGGCCGAACGCGCCGACCTCATCATCTTTCTGGACATCTCGCGCTGGGTCCGGCTTTGTGCCGTGATCGGGCGCAGCCTGCGCCATTTTGGCCGCACCCGGCCGGATATGTCCGAGGGCTGCCCCGAGCGGTTCGACTTTGGCTTCATGCGCGAATTCGTCTGGAGTTACGATCGTCGCAGCCGCCCGCGCTGGCGTTTCTGGGGCGCTGGGACGGCAAGCGTGACGTCGTTCACCTGAAGAGCCGGGCCGGGGTGCGGCGCTTTCTGCGCGACCTGCCGTCTGCGGACAGGCTGATTTGACCGGGAGGCAGGGTGGGTCGAGACCCACCTTACTTTGACGGTCTTTTTAGTAA
>JANOMH010000556.1:0-1703 GCA_031420215.1 Rhodobacterales bacterium
ATGTCAAAGTAATTGGGCACATAGGTCAGGGTGAACAGGCCAATCAGGTTCGGCCCGGTGTTGTAAATGAACGGATACAGGTTCAGCGCGCCCAGTTCGTCACGTGGAAAGGCACCCGTCAGGTTGATCGCCTGCATCAGCGCAAGCGTCACGAAGAACACGCCCAGATGCACCCAGTAAACCTGCCAGACCCGGTGTGCGATGCGCAGCGTTCCCATCACCCAGCCCGCCCGCGCAAACACCGCGCCAAAGGCCACGGCGGACGCCATGCCAGAGCAGAACACGAACATCTCGGTCGCGTCGGAAAACCCGAACCGGGCGGGGATGAACAAGGTCCAGCTATTATTGGTAATATGGGCAATCAGAATGATGAACATCCCGATGCCGCGAAAGAAATCCAGCCGCAGGTCGCGGATGCGCAAAGTTGACATGGCCTAAACCGCCTCGGACCGGGCCGCCCCGATGATCTGCAAACGCCCGGCGGCGTAATTGTCCATCGTGCCCCCACGTTGGGTCATGCGGTTGCGCAACAGCCCCTCGGCGGCATCCATATAACCACCGCGCAAGGCGGCCTCGATGGTGATCCGGTCAAACACATCGCGCTGTGCATGGCTGCCACCGATCTGTTGCAGATCGCCCCGGCCCGCCCGCAGATGAATCCAGGCGTTGGAATATTCGCCCGCCGCAAAGGCTTGCAACCCTTGGGCAACATGCAATCCGGGATGGGCAATAACGCCCTGCGCTTCGCCTTGATGCTGTCTGGCCCGCTGCATCCGGGCGATCAGCCCAGCCGCCGCCTGACTGCGTTCGCCGCCGCACAGGGCCAGCATGTAGTGCAAATCGGCAAAGGCCAGACAGCCATCAGTGGCGCGGGTTTGGGACAAAACCGCCAGTTCGTCCCACCGGGTTCCGACATTGACGCCTTCCAGCTCAAGTTGGGTCAGCAATGAGGCGGCGTTAGAGATATCGCGGTAATCATCGGTCTTTTCGGCCCGGATATCAGTGTCGTAAAGCGCGAGTGCAGCATCATATTCGCCCAGATCAAGGTGCATCAGGGCGCGGTGCCACCAGACGTGAAACCGGAAATTGTTGCAATGTTTCCAACTGACCTCGCGCCCGGTCAGCCAGACCAGGCCATCCTTGGCCCGGGCGGTCATGTCATAGACATGGGCTACGGCATGCAGGCCCCAGGCATCATCGGGGGCCAGGTCCACGCCTTGCCGGCCCACCCGTTCGGCGGCAGCATATTCGCCGGTTTCCTCTAGCCCAAAGGCGTGACAGCCCAGCAGATAGCCGCGCGCCGGGTGGTCGTCCCAAGCGCCGATAATCCCTTCCACCGAGGCACGCATCGCCTGCGGGCGGCCCATCACGAAATGGATGGCTTGCACCAGTTTCATCGCCAGCGCGTCGCGGGGGTGCATTGTCAGCACCCCCTGTATCCGCGCTGCAGCCCGGGTCGGATGGCCCGCCAGCCAGTCACCCAGCGCATGGACAAAGGCAATCTCGCGCATGTGTTCTGCCACGCCATTCAGGGCCAGCGCATAAGCCTCGCGCGCGACGCTGAACATTTCGGCGCGACCCAATAGCAAGCAGGATAATCCGCGAATGGCCTGACCTAATGCAAAGTCAGGGGCGGCAGCCAAAACCTTGTTCAGGTCCGGTCCGGTCGTGGCCGCATGGGACAGAATGCCCCGGATCACCGC
>JANOMH010000557.1:0-2848 GCA_031420215.1 Rhodobacterales bacterium
TAACAGCATCGACGCCCCGGCAATCGCGCCCGGACTATTGACCCCGGTTGTGGTCACGTCATAGTTTCCATTCACCTTTTCAAAGGCATATCCGCCGCCTGCCATCAGCAACGGCATGCTGAAATAAGGATTGGTGTAATCCCACAAAATCCGCCTGTTGCCACGCGGCAGCGGCAGCGACGGGATATCCTCGAACCACTGGGGCGGTTCAGCAAGCAGGTCGCGGTTGTAAATCAGGTGCAGCGCCTCAACAGCCACCGGATAGCCCCATGTCGAACTGTCGAACTGAACTGCAGCCATCGCCACCGGCAGGATGCCTGCGGTCCACTCTGCCGGTGGGTTCACCGGGCTGATCAGCCCCTTGGTGGCCAGTGCGCCCATCTGATCGTGGCCCAAGAGCACAATATCCGGCCCCTCGCCCTCACCTGCGGCCGTGGCAAAGCGTTCAGGCAAGGGGTCCATCGCAGTAACTGTGACGGTCACGCCGGTAGTTGCCTGATATTGCGCTGCCACAGCGCCAAGGGCTGCGGCATCCCGGCTGGAACTGATCCAGATGACCAAACTGCCTTCTGCCAGCGCCGGAGCGCAGCCGAACGTCAGGGCAATCAGCGTCAAAATCAGCCAGCGGCAGGGCACGGCACGTTCTCCCCTTGGATCAGGAGTAAGGATGCATCCCTAAAGGTTAAGGCCAAGTATAAGGGCTACGGTGGATTGCAGGAATATATAGCCATGCGGCGGCAAACTGACCACATTGCCGGTCAGGTCGCCGTTTTGGGGCCCGGTCACGACCGCTTTGCTACTCAGGGTCAGGATTTGCGCTTCATCGCTGAGGTTAAACAGACCGGTCAGCCGGTCGGCTGTTGTGGCCCGGACGATCCCGAAAAGCGGCTCGGGCAGGTCGAGAAATTCAGTCGCCCCCAGCCGCAACGCCTCGTTTTGTTTGCGAAATCCAAGGGCTGCGCGATAGCTGGCCAGCACGGAATCATTCCCGGTTTGGGTGTTCAGCGCCTGCGCGGCCTGCGGGGGCTTGACGGGGAGCCAAGGTGTGCCGGTCGAGAACCCGGCATTGGGCAGGGCGCTGTCCCAGGTCATCGGCGTGCGGCAGCCATCACGGCCTTTGTATTCCGGCCAGAACGCAATGTTGGCCGTATCCTGCAATTCGGCGCGGGTGATGTCAGTCTCAAGCTGGCCCAGTTCTTCGCCCTGATACAGGTTCAGGGTGCCCGGAAAGCTGGCCAGCAAGGTGATGGATTGGCGCGCCAAAGCATCTGTATCGCCGCCCGGTTTGGACCAACGGGTGACATGGCGCTGCACATCATGGTTGGAAAATGACCAGCAGGGCCAGCCATCGGGGGCCACGTCAAGGAATGTCTGAATGGTCTTGCGGAAATGCCCGGCGGTGTGGTCATGGCTGAGCATGGCGAATGAATAGGCCATGTGCAGCTTGTCGGTCCCAGAGGTATATTCGCCCATGATTTCAACCTGTCGGGTGCCCATCTCGCCCACTTCGCCGACCATCATCCGGTTGGGATATTGGTCAGTCAGCGCCCGCATCCGACCCAGAATGTTCAGGTTTTCGGGTTGGGTTTTGGAATGGATATGATTCTGCGCCTCGTATGGGTTGCCGGGGAATGTGGTCCAATCAGAGGGCGGGTTGTCGCGCAGTTGGGCGTCATGGGTAAAGAAATTGACGGTATCAAGGCGGAAACCATCCACTCCCCGATCCAGCCAGAACCGCATTGCGTCCAGTAGTGCATCGACTGCGGCAGGGCAGTGAAAGTTGATGTCGGGCTGTTCGGTCAGGAAGTTATGCATGTAATATTGGCGGCGCCTGGGGTCGAAAGCCCATGCTGAGCCGCCGAACACTGACAGCCAGTTGGTCGGGGCGGTCCCGTCCTGTTTGGGGTCGGCCCAGACATACCAGTCGGCTTTTGGATTATCCCGGCTGGACCGGCTTTCGGTGAACCACGGGTGGTCGATGCTGGAATGGCTGAGCACCTGATCAATGATGATCTTTAGCCCGAGTTTATGCGCCGCAGCGACAAGATCGTCGAAATCGGCCAAGGTGCCGAACAGCGGATTGACCCCGGTGTAATCGGACACGTCATAGCCCATGTCCCGATCGGGCGAGGTAAAGAACGGCGACAGCCAGATCGCGTCGACCCCGAGGCTGGCGATATGCGGCAGACGCCGGGTGATGCCGGGCAGATCGCCGATCCCGTCGCCGTCACTGTCCTGATAGGATCGGGGATAGACCTGATAGATCACCGCATCCCGCCACCATTCCCGCATGGGTTACTCCCGATTTTTCCAGATTATTGCGGGGTTTTAGCAAGGTTGCGGGGCCGATCAATGGGGCGGCCACGGGGGGTGGAGGGGTGTGGTATTTGGGCCAAGGGGGGTAGTTGGCAGTGGTGCCAGCGAATTGCTCTCCACGCTCGCGCATGAACTGGTTTATGAAGCAGTCGTTACCGGGATCGGATCGAACTTGCCCAAATCCTCTGAAGCAGCCGAGATCGCAGGGCAAGCGGCGGCGCTTTACGAGATGCTGAACCCCGGCACGATCCTGAGGGTTACTGACGGGGACCAAGCGGCGCAGATCGCCCTGGGCGCGTTTGTCGAAGACGCTTACGCGATGTTTGAAGATGGTAGGCTAAAACTTCGAGAAGGAGCACTGGCAGATGGTTGGGCAGAGGTTTTTTCGCAGCTAGTGGATTGATTCCAACAATTGGAACCCCCGATTTCTGGCGGCGATGATTTCGTCTGGGTTGGCGCGCCATTTGAAGGGTTTGGCTTCGCCTTCGTTGTGCAGTTCGATGAAGCGGTCGATTGCGGTTTTCAGGTCGTT
>JANOMH010000558.1:0-3523 GCA_031420215.1 Rhodobacterales bacterium
GTGCTGGCCTTGGCGGAACGGGCCGAGGCAGGTGACCACATCGACTCGAAGGCGCTGGACGGCGGTCTGACTTTCCTCGGCCTTGTCGGACTGATCGATCCGCCCCGCCCTGAGGCGATTGCCGCCGTTGCCGAGTGCCGGGCAGCGGGGATCCGGGTCAAGATGATCACCGGCGACCATGCAGGAACCGCCGCCGCCATCGGCGCGCAGATCGGGCTGGCAAACTTCCACCGCGTTCTGACTGGAGCCGACCTTGACAAGCTGGACGACGCGCAACTGGCGCTGGAGGTGGCGGATGTCGATATCTTCGCCCGCACCAGCCCCGAACACAAACTGCGCCTTGTAACCGCATTGCAGGCGGGCGGCCTGTCGGTCGCCATGACCGGTGACGGGGTGAACGACGCCCCCGCGCTCAAGCGCGCCGACGCAGGCATCGCCATGGGGCTGAAGGGGTCCGAGGCCGCCAAGGAGGCCGCCGATCTGGTGCTGTCCGACGACAACTTCGCCACTATCGCCGCCGCCGTGCGCGAGGGGCGGACGGTCTATGACAACCTCAAGAAGGTGATCAGTTGGACCCTCCCGACAAATGCGGGCGAGTCGATGGTCGTGGTGCTTGCCCTGCTTTTGGGCCTTGCCCTGCCGATCACGGCCGTGCAAATCCTGTGGATCAACCTGATTACCGGAATCACGCTTGGCATGGCCTTGGCGTTCGAGCCGACAGAGGTCGGCACCATGTCGCGCCCGCCACGGTCCCGCAACGCCCCTATCCTCTCAGGGGGGCTGGTTTGGCATGTTGTTCTGGTCGCAACCCTGTTTCTTGCGGCCGTCTTCGGCATCTTCACCTATGCTATCGATAAGGGCTACCCGCTGGCCTTGGCCCAGACCATGGCGATGAACACGCTGGTGGTGCTGGAAATCTTCCACCTCTTCTTTATCCGCAACATCCACAGCACCTCGCTGACATGGGCGGCTGTCCGAGGAACGCGGGTAGTCTGGACAGTCGTTCTTGTCATCACAGCCGCGCAGTTTGCCGTGACCTTCCTGCCGCCGTTGCAGGCCATCCTCGGGACCAAGCCTGTGGCCCTGACCGATGGCTTGCTGATGGTCGGCATCGGCGCGGCCTTCTTTGCCGTGATCGAAATCGAAAAGCAGATCCGCCTGGGGTTGAAGCGCGGATAGACCGCCCCTCTGGCCCGCCAGCTTCTTTGAACCGGCTTGTGCCAATGTGAATGCCGCCCAGGGCCTTTCGGCTGGGCGGCACATTGTCTTGGCCTAAAGGGCGGGGCCGGAAAGGCCCCAGTGTCACGAGTGCATGGAATCTTGCGCGTCGTTCCGGGTCTTCCAAAGCGAATAAAAGATGCCGGACGCGATGATGCCAATGGTGATTGCCAGCGACAGGTAGGGGTCGAACTTGCCGAAGAAGTAGCTGTAGAAGCCCTTCAACCCGATGAACACCAGCACCAGCGCCAACGCGTATTTCAGATAGTGGAAGCGGTGCACAAGTGCTGCAAGCGCGAAGTACAGCGCACGCAGACCAAGGATCGCCATGATGTTGGCGGTGTAGACGATGAAGGTGTCGGTGGTGATCAGAAAGATGGCCGGCACGGAGTCGACCGCAAAGATCACGTCGGCAAAGTTGATCACAACCAGCGCCACGAACAGCGGCGTGGCAAACAGCACCATCTTTTTCGTTACGGGATGCGGCTGGCGGACGAAGAACTTCTGGCCATGAAACTCTTTGGTCACGTTCATGAGCCGTGCCACAAGCCCGACCATCGGGTTCTTCGACACGTCTGCGTCGCCTTCCTTCACCACCAACATCTTGATCCCGGTGAAGGCGAGGAAAGCCGCAAAGACCAGCGTCATCCAACTGTAATTCGACACCAGTTCCGCACCGATCGCAATCATGATGCCGCGCAGGATGATGACCCCGATGATGCCCCAGACCAACGCGCGATACTGGTATTGCCGCGGAATGGCGAAATAGCCGAAGATCAGCGAAATGACGAAGACGTTGTCGATCGAGAGCACCTTCTCGATGATGTAGCCTTGGAAGTACGAGGCGACCGGGTTGGTGCCGTCGCTGGTGACAAGGGTGCCGTTCGACCAGGCCCACCAGATGTAGCCGCCGAACGCGATCGCGATCGTGATGTAGAAGGCGGACAACTTCAGGCTTTCGGAGACGCCGATCTCATGGTCCTCCTTATGCAATACGCCAAGGTCAAAGATCATCAGTGTGATGACAATCGTCAGGAACATCAGCCAAAGCCACAAGGGTTTGCTGATCACTTCGACAAATAGAAAATCCATGGTTTCCCCGAGTTGGTTCGTTGCATTTTGACGGGGCATGTCGTGGAAGAATAACGGACCCGGTCGATCAGCGCCGACATCACAGGCATGTAGACACCTGTCAGAGGGGCCCGGTCGCCGATGTGCGACCTAGGTATTCTTCACGAACACGTCAAGTGCCGTCGTTGAACCGGCAGCAATTGTTTATGCAAACTGGCTGCGGGTCGCGTGCTGAAAAGGTGCGAAAGAGGCGGGTCTCGAACGGACCGCTATAGCGCGGCCCTGGCCCTGGGCGCTGGTTTGACCGCGCCACCCGCACTGCTGCGCCTGCGCCTTTGACCCCATGTTCGCTACATCACCTTCGGTAATCCGTCTCAACAAAGATCCCCGAACAATCGCAAGCGATCGCCCCGCTGCTGTGACACGGTTGTTCATAAACAGCTGGTGCGACCGGAATTGCGTTGCCGCAGGCAGATCGGCGGTTGTCTCCAGCTCGAAAACCGCGCCCGAGACCTCGTCGACCGCGTGAGCCCCGACGGGACTGCGTTCGGCAGTGCTATGACGGGCAGGGTCAGCCCACCACTGGTGGCGATGGTAAACAATGGGGATTGCGAACGATGCCGCCGATATCCAATGGGTGTGGGTGCCTCGCACGAAGCGGCCTCAGAGGAAATGATGTTTCAAAAACACGGTCGCTGAAATAATAAGTCGCATCCAACAAGGTATTGCATCATACATTTTCTACCATCATCTCGACCTCAGGCGTGGTACCGTCGCTCGCTATCCGCTGCAATGGGCTTGACTGGCCGCTTCCGATCAGCCGCATTGCGGCATTCAGTCTGTGACGTCTGGCCGCTCAGGGCCGAAAGTGAATATGATCAGCGCATCACCGATCAGCTTACATCAACGCCACATCAACCCGCGAATGTATGTTTCGCGCTAGGTCCACAGTCCCTCGGTTTGCTGCCGGATGTCGGTGAATCTGGCCCACTGCAAACATGGAGATCGCGCAAAATCAAAGGTTTGTCGCGTAAGTCGTTGAAATAGCAAAGCTATTGAAATCGGCGGCTGCGGCTCATAACCTGAAGGTCACAGGTTCAAATCCTGTCCCAAAAACCAAATATAACAACGATATCATATACTTATAACCAGACTTAAACAGTCGGGCTTTGGCTTGCGCAAAACACCTCAGCGCCACCTCAACGTTTGACGAGTCCCTCGCAAAAAATCGGTG
>JANOMH010000559.1:0-2317 GCA_031420215.1 Rhodobacterales bacterium
TCACCGCGAGATGGCAGCACTGGCGGCGGAGTGGCGGCACAAGCTGAACATCCGCACGATCAACGCGGATGCTCGGGTGATCGAGTTGTCGGGTGGCAACCAGCAAAAGGTGGTGATTGCAAAATCATTGGTCCAGAAACCGCGTCTGGTGATCTTTGACGAACCGACCCGCGGCGTTGATGTGGGGGCAATTGCCGAGATTCATCAGCTGATCCAAAGTCTTGCAAATGATGGCCTCGCCGTCATGGTGATCTCGTCCTATCTGCCTGAAATCCTGAACCTGTCAGACCGCATCCTTGTGGCCCGCCAGGGCCGGATCGTGGAAGAGTTTTCGCCCGCCGAAGCGACCGAGCAAAAAATCATGTATGCCGCGGTGCATTGATGACCCGGACCGAGATTGTGGCCGATGGCGGCCACTCTGTTTCTTCGCTGTAAGGACTGACTATGGATTTTACCATTTCCCCCCGGATCGAGGATTTCCGCGCCCGCATTGCGCGCTTTATGGCCGATGAGATTCTGCCGGTCGAGGCTGACCCGGGTGCCCATGACGACCACGGCAATATCCGCCATAGTCACCTTGACCCCTTGCGGGCCAAAGCCCGGGCTGCTGGATTGTGGTGCCTGCAACTCAACCCCGAGGATGGCGGTCAGGGTCTGAGCCGCGTTGGCATGGCGGTGTGTTACGAGGAAATGAACCGATCCATCTTTGGCCCGGTCGTGTTCAACTCGGCGGCCCCCGACGATGGAAATATGATGGTGCTGGGCATGGTCGCCACACCGGCGCAGAAAGACCGCTGGTTAAAACCGATTACCGAGGGCCGCGTCAGATCAGCCTTTGCGATGACCGAGCCGCATCCGGGGTCAGGGTCAGACCCGTCGATGATGCTGACCACGGCCACCCGTCACGGCGATCATTACCGCATTCAGGGCCGCAAATGGTTCATCACCGGGGCCGCTGAAGCGCAGCATTTCATCCTGATCGCCCGCACCTCGGACAATGCGCGCAAGGGGCTGACCGCGTTTTTGTTTGACGCGGGTCAGCCCGGTTGGCGGATCGAACGGCGCATTCCGATCATGGGGCCAGAGGAACATGGCGGGCATTGCGAGATCAGCTTTGACGGGCTGGAAATTCCCGTGCAAAATGTCCTGCTGAACGAAGGCGACGGCTTGAAAGTCACCCAGATGCGGCTCGGCACGGCGCGGCTGACCCATTGCATGCGCTGGCTCGGCCTGTCGAAACGCTGTGTCGAGATTGCCCAAGCCTATGCCGCAGAACGTTTTGCCTTTGGCGAACGGCTGGCCGACCGCGAAAGTATCAAGCTGATGCTGGGCGATCTGGCGATGCAGATCGAAGTTGGGCGGCTTTTGGTGATGAAGGCGGCCTGGGCGCTGGATCAGGGCAGCTTTGCCCGCAAAGAAGTGTCGATGGCGAAAATCCACACCGCCAACCTGCTGCACAAAGCCGCCGATTCCGCGATTCAGATCAACGGGGCGCGGGGTTATTCCGCCGATACGCCGCTGGAATGGATCTATCGCTATGCAAGGCAAGCCCGCCTGGTCGATGGCGCAGACGAGGTGCACAAGATGGTGCTTGACCGTCATCTGACAGCTGAAGGTCGCGGGTTCTGGCAATGGGATACGGGCAGTGTTACACTGCCGTCCAGCACATGACCGCCGATTTCAACCCGGCCGACCTGCACGGTTTTCTGGACGCGACCTATGGTCGGTCCGGCCATTTCGATCTGCAGCGCATCAGTGGCGGGCAATCGAACCCGACCTATTTTGTTACCCATGGCGCGGCGCGTTTAGTCTTGCGCAAGAAACCGGCCGGGCCGATTCTGCCCGGGGCGCATGCCATCGACCGGGAATACCGGGTGTTGCGGGCCTTGCATCCGACCGGGGTCCCGGTGCCGCGTCCGATCCTGTATCACGACGATCCTGCACTGCTGGGCACACCGTTTTACCTGATGGAGCGGATCGACGGCCGGGTTTTCACCGACTGTTCCCTGCCCTCTCTGCCCAAGAAGGATCGGAGCGCCATCTGGATGGGGTTGGCCGATGCACTGGCAGCATTGCACAGCATCGACCCGGCGCAGGTCGGCCTTGGGGATTTCGGCCGTCCGGGGAACTATTTTGAACGCCAGATTGCGCGCTGGACAAGGCAATGGCAGGCCTCGGCCAGTGATCCGATCCCCGATCTGGACCGGCTTGCAGATTGGTTGGCGGCCAACATGCCGGCCGATGATGGGGCGGTCAGGCTGGCACATGGCGATTTTCGGATGGGCAACTTGATCTTTCATCCCACCGAACCGCGCGT
>JANOMH010000560.1:0-2795 GCA_031420215.1 Rhodobacterales bacterium
GCCAGAAAATGCGGATAGACGATTTCCAGCAGGTTGGCGGTGAACGCCGGAAACTGCATGTCCAGTTCCAGCTGGACCCGGGCCGACAGGAATGCGGTGCCTTCGAGCAAGCGCTCGACATAAGGGTCGAGCACTTCGACCCCTTCCATCCCCAGCCGACCGGCGATCTTGGGGAAAGCGGCGGCGAATTCAGACCCCATATCCCGCAGGAACGCCAGTTCATTTTCGTAATGGGCCAAAAGCCGGGTATCCATGCCCCTACCCCGCCCGTTCCAGCGTGATCTGGCCCGTGGTTATGTCCACAGTGCTGCGCAAATACAGCTCTATCGGGATCGGTTCGGCCCACATATCGGCGCGGATATCAAAGGACACGATGGTTTCACGTTCCACATCCTTGGTGCGTATTTCCACATTGGCCGACCCGGACCGGATCCGCGGCTCATAAATTTCAATCGCCTGCATGATGCTTTTGCGGATCGCCTGCGCCTTGTCCAGCGTCGAGAAATCGCCCGCCACGTCGCGCACGCCATAATTCAGTACGGATTTGGCCGCCAAAGGATAGCGGGCAGAGTCGATCCAGCTTTCGGAATTGTTGGTGTTCAGCAGGAATGACAGGTCGCGCTGCACAATCTCGCGCAGACGGCGGATGTCTATGACCCGCATCTCGCGCGCTTCCTGCACATCACCCGGCGCATCGTCAGTCAGGCGGTCCAACAGCGAAGGTTGCAGGCGTTCGGCGATGTTCTTGTCTGCCATGCTGCACTAGCCCGCTTCGACCACGTCAAAGCTGATCGCCCTGGCATCCATCAAGGCCACATCGGCCTGATCGGTGGACAGAACGCGCTGGCCGGTACCGACAAAGGTATCAGCCCCCACATCGGCCCAGCTTGTCGCGCGGGCCAACCGTTCGGCGGCGGTGCCAGTGCTGCCGGTTCCCGGATAACGTGTTGGGATAAAAGCAATAACCTCGCCATCATTGGCTAGCTTCAGTTTCGCAGGCAGCCAGACCGCATCACGCAGATCGGTCGGTGCCTCGATCAGGATGGACCGTATCTGGGTGAATGGCAGCCAGAAATAACGGCCATTAACCACAGCTTCCAGCACCGGGCCGAAACGCATGTCGGCATCGGCCAGCCATGCAAATTTCGTGCCGTCAATATCGCCGCTGGTGGCGGGGGCCGCTTCAAAGGCACGTGCGCGCAGGTCGGCAGCTTCGGTCGGATGACCAGTGGCCAGCAGTTTCTGTGCTTCCATCAGATGGGCCAGCCATTCTTGCGGCTCGCCAAATGCAAGCGGGGCCTTTTCACCGGCAAACACCTTTTCGCGGTAAACCTCGCAGATAATTGCCTCGCGGTAGGCCTGGGTCATCGAAAGGGAACCGGGGTCCAGTTCACCACAGACTTTCAACTGGCGAATGGCGCGGTTCCAGTCGCCCTGAACGCAAAGTAGTTGAAACAGGAAAATCCGCAGTTTGGCATCGGCAGGTTTGGCCCGGACAAGGGCTTGCAATGCCTCAAGGGCTGCAACCGGATCGCCGGATTTCAAATGCTCTTCGGGCGTCATGGTCATAGCGCTCCATGCCAAACATACGCGCATTTCGAAATGAGATATCCCACTTTCGAATCATACTGCGCGACAAAAAAAGCAGTCTCCCCGCCGCCATTGGGCGGCGGGGAATGGGCTAAACTCAGCCCACTTTGCCTTTTTCAAGGTCCCACTTGAAGTCGTCGACCTTGGTGAGTTTCGCGGTCTTCGGATCGGTTTCCTTGAACTCGATCTCGATCTTGCGATAGGCCAAGGTCCAGGTTTCGGTCGGCACACCGTCAGCCGAACAGCTGACCGTGTAGCTGTCGATTTGCACATCGGACAGTTTCCACGACAGATAAGCCTCCAGCCCCGAAGCGGCATCTTCGCCCGACCGGCAGCAATGCATCAATATCTCGGGACGGATCGTGCCGTTGGCGACCGAGAGCTTCAGCTTGTTCGAAGCTTTGCCCAGTTCGGATGTCACTGAGACCTTGCCAAATGTGGCGTTGGCATGACCCCGCTGGGTGCCACCCATGTCATTGATGTCAACAGATCGCGCAACTTCCCAATCGATGCTTTGTACGACAATCCACTTGGGGTGCTTGTCCTCGGTTGCGTCGCCGTCAATGTCCTTAACGAACACAAACAAATTTGCAGCAGCCATTTACGTAATCCTTTCAAAGTTGATGCCTTACGGCAGGGTCTGGGTTTCCCCAGTAGAATGCGAGGGAAAAAAGGGCTCAAGCGCCCTTTTCAGATGGAAGTTTGGACACCAACCGGAGCGAGACGGAAAGCCCCTCCAACTGGTAATGCGGGCGGAGGAAGAATTTTGAAGAATAATAGCCGGGGTTGCCCTCGACTTCTTCCACCACCACTTCGGCGGCAGCGAGTGGTTTGCGCGCCTTTTCGCCTTGCGAAGAAATGGCCGCGTTGTAATCAACGTAATTGTTGATCCAGTCTTGCAGCCAAGCTTGCATGTCAGTCCGGCTTTTGAATGAGCCGACTTTGTCGCGGACCATGCACTTGAGGTAATGTGCAAAACGGCAGGTCGCGAAAAGGTAGGGCAGACGCGCCGCCAAATTAGCGTTACTTGTCGCGTCCGGGTCGTCATATTCCGCAGGCTTGTGCAACGATTGTGCGCCAATAAATGCGGCGACATCGGTGTTCTTGCGGTGGATCAGCGGCATCATGCCATTTTTGGCAAGTTCCGCCTCGCGCCGGTCCGAAATGGCAATTTCGGTCGGGCACTTCTGGTCGATCCCGCCATC
>JANOMH010000561.1:0-6204 GCA_031420215.1 Rhodobacterales bacterium
CGCCAGCGTGGTCAGCGTCCCTGACAAAGCCAAGGTCGGCGCTTCGTTCACATCGGTGACATTCAGACTAAAGTTCACGCTGGCTTCGGGTCCAGTGCCGATGTTCGGATCATTGACGGACAGAGTCACATCCAGATGCGAGAGCGTTTCGTAATTCAGAACCACCCCGGCCTTAAGATACAGACCCGTCCCGACCACTTCGAACAGTGCCGCATCCGCCCCGGTTAAGGTGATCGGATGGGTGCCCAGTGCGTCGTCAGTGATGTCGATATCCGCTACTTTCAGCGATGTGGGCAGCACCGTATTCTCGGCAATGGCGGCCAAAAGTCCGGTCAAAGTCAGGGTGGGAGCCTCGTTCACATTGGTGACATTCAGGCTGTAGGTGACGCTTCCCTCGGGTCCGGTGCCAAGTGTCGGATCATCGACCGTGACGGTGACATCCAGATGCTGGATGGTTTCATAATCCAGAACTACCCCGGATTTCAGGAACAGTTCGGATCCCACCACCTCGAACAGTGCCGCATTGGCGCCGGACAGGGTGACCAGATTGGGGCCAATTCCATCGTCGGTAATGTTGATATCGGCGACTTTGACATGCAGGGGCAGGGGGGTGTTTTCGGGTATTCCGGCCATCAGTCCCGATAGCGAAATGGTAGGCGCAAGATTAACCGGCGTATCCGCCCGGTCCAGAATAAGATCGCGCACCGAAAATCCGGCGCCGGTAAGATTGCCAATTGTCAACGCACCCTGCGGTGACAATTCATGCGTCGCAAAGAACTGATCGATAAGCACCCCGGTGCGGGCCACGCCATTGACCAACAGCGTATGGGCGACGAAATCAATCGTGATCGTGCTGCCACCGTTCACCGACAGGCGCAGTGCGACGTCAGCATTCGCCCCATTTTGGCCCGCTGCATAGGCCCCTGTTCGGACCACATCGCCGTCAAAGTCAAAGGCCACCTCGGTCAGACCGGTGCCGCCGTTCATATCCACCACAAAGCTGAAAGCAGTCAGTTTCTGCGGCATGCCGCCTCTGTCATTCAACGTCCAGGTGATGCTGTCGCCGCCGTTCAGATAACGACCGCTCGTCTCGACCCCACTATCCACAGCCATGCCCATCGCATTGGCCATGGTGAGTGCGCCATCAGTGGCCAGTTGGCCAACCGCGCCTGCGTTCATCCGCCCATGGGTAGAGATCGTGACAGCATCGAGCACCGTGTTCAGGGATCCAGCATTCACCACATGGTTGGCCGAACCAAAGCCAGACAGCACATATCCGGTTTCGCCCCCTTCCAGCAGCTTGTCGCCGTCGCCCATAATTGCCACAAACCCCCGGTTCACCAGCGCAGTTGTGGCACCCAGGTTCGATGCCCCGATCAGGTTGGCCGAGGCCGCAGGCGTCATGCCGGGTGCGAACTGCACCACGGAAAAGCTGATCCGGTTGTCGGTGTTGGCAGCCACCTGGACAGCGAGCCCAGCAGTTGCCTCGGACCCCGCGCCAATTGCGTGATCGTCCACCGTGACGCTGACGTCCAGCGTCGGATTGGCCAGCACATCCAGCACTGTCCCGGCCTTAAGATACAGCGCATTGCCGGTGATCTGAAACAGCCCGGCATCTGCGCCAGACAACGTCAGTTGGTTCAGGCCAACCCCGTCATCGCCGATCACAATGTCAGCGACCTTGAGCGGAGCTGTGATCGGGGTATTTCCGGCCAAATCTGTGACCATGTTGGCAAGGGTCAGGGTCGGTGCCAGATTGGCCGCTGAACCGGCATAGTCTGTCCGGTCAAGAACCAGATCGCGCACAGCAAAGCCCGCACCGGTGACATTGCCAATGGTTACGGTGCCTTGCGGTGACAGGTCATGTGCTGCAAAGAACTGGTCGATGGCAGCACCAGTGCGGGCCACGCCATTGACCAACAGAGTATGGGTCAGGAAATCAATGCTGATGGTGCTGCCGCCATTCACCGACAGACGCAAAAGCGCGTCGACATTCGCTCCGTTTTGCGCGGCCGCATAGCTGCCAGACCCGAGCACATTGCCGTCAAAGTCAAAAGCGACCTCGGTCGGACCAATGCCGCCGTTCATATCCACTACAAAGCTCAGGGCAATCAGCTGCTGCGGCAAACCGCCCTTGTCATTCAACGTCCAGGTAATGCTGTCGCCGCCGTTCAGGTAACGACCGCTCAGCTCGACCCCATTATCAACGCCCATGCCCGACGCGTTGATCATCGAGAGCGCGCCATCTGTTGCCAGCTGGCCGACTGCGCCCGCGTTCATCCGTCCGTGCGTCGTGATTGTTACCGGATCAGCCGTAGTATTGAGCGTGGTCGCGCTTGCGACCTGGTTCCCAGAGGCCATGCCCGACAGAACAAATCCGGTTTCACCGGTCTCAAGCAGTTTGTCGCCGTCCCCGATGATCGCCACAAAGGCGCGGTTCACCACCGCGGTTGTAGTGCCTACATTCGTGGAAGTAAGCGAATTGGGAGCAGTGAATGGCGTCACCCCGGCCTGCAGCTGAAGCAGGCTGAAACTGATCTTTTCCGGCATAACGGTCAAACTCCCAAAAATCCCAAAATCATTTCGCTCCATGCCCAGCATGCCGTGACCGAACCGTGGTATTGCCGCTTTCCAACAGCTCGGCCAAAGCTCTGCTGACCGCCCGGCCCAAATCAACCGGTGCAATTTTGCTCAAAATTCAACTGTCGTTTCGCAGCGTCCTGCGAAGCGATTTAATCAGTTGTCAGTGGGGTCAGTGCGTGTTTCGCCCAATGTAATGCGCCCAAAGGACCGCTTGGTTTTACCGCAGAAATGACGATCCTTGAACAAGGTCGAATTTCCGCCAAAAAATCGGTCGAGTCAACTTTCCGGGCTGTGAACTATCAATAATAGCCCGGTACCTATCCAAAATAGCTATGCGTATAAGACGTCGGATTTAGACCGCTTCATAGCGGTCTATCCCCGGTCCAACACCTCAACGGCAAGGATTGTGGGCAAGTGCCGGGCGACCTCGGCCCAGGTCTCGCCCTCATCCAGACTGGCAAAGACTGACCCGCTGTTGGTGCCAAAATACACCCCCGCTGGGTTGCGGTTGTCGCCTGCCATCGCCTGCCGCAGCACGGTGAAATAGCAGGCGGTTTGCGGCAGACCGTCGCGCTTGCCCGCCCAACTTTGCCCGCCATCGGCAGATTTCCAGACGGCGGCGGCGGCATCCGGCGGATAGCGCCCGGCGCTGTCGCCGTTCAAGGGCATGGTCCAGAGCATGTTCGGATCGCGCGGATGCACCCGGATCGGAAAGCCAAAGGTCGAGGGCAGCCCTGCGGTGATATCATCCCAGCTGCGCCCTCCATCGCCCGACCGCCAGACGCCATGGTGGTTTTGCTGGTACAGCACATCCTCGGTGCCCGGCGCGCGCATCATGTTATGGACGCAGTGCCCGGTTTCGCCATCGCGCGGGGCGGCAGGGTGGTCATGATGGGCACAAGCCTCGGCATTGGAAAGCCGGTTGCGGCGGTCCCAGGTGGCGCCGCCATCTTCGGTCGCGAAAACCCCGGCGGCGGAAATGCCGACCCACATTTTCTGGCTATTGGCCGGGTCGGCGACGATGGAGTGCAGCACCAGCCCGGCAGCCCCACCGTTCCAACTGTCTGCGGATGGATGGTCGGTCAGGCCCCGCACCTGCTCCCAACTTTGGCCCCCATCCTGACTGGCCAGCAAGCGGGCCGGTTTGGTGCCCGCATAAAGCGTGCCATCGGCGTAGTTCATCGACCAGATCTGCGAGAATTCATCGGTGAACGGCAGCGGCGCATCAGTCCAGCCGATCATGGCGGCGAAACCGGGGTCGTTGGCGGCCCATTCGTCCATCTTGCCCTTGGTCAGCTTGGCCACCTGCCAGCTCTTGCCGTCATCGGTTGACCGCCAGATGCCTGCGCCATGCCAATCCCCACCACCCCCGGCCCACAAATGCCCGGTGGCCGGATCGCCGATCACGTGGTTGATGGGCCAGCCGTCACAGAACGGGCCTGACACGGTCCACCCAGTGCGATCCGCGCCGCCAGATACCAGAAACGCACCCTTTGTGGTGCCAACAAGGATTGATAGGTCATTTGACGCCATAATGTGAACTCCCCCCTGCGATGGCCGAATTTAACATGCCGGACAAAATCCGCATAGATGGCAGTTGACAGTCCTTTATGCCGCCCCCGCGACGTGCTTTGCAGCGGCAATTGATCCGGCGCGACAGGCGTCAGAAATGTCATTCCCACGCAGCAGCGCCGCAGCAAGTGCGCCGATAAAGGCGTCTCCAGCCCCATGCGACGACACGACTTTGACTTTTTCCGCCGCAATTTCAAATACCTGATCTGCGGCGGTCCACACTGCAAGGCCCATCGAACCTGCCGTTACAATCACAGTTTCGAACTGCGCAGCAAGGGTGCGGGCGGCATCCGCGGCGCTGTGCAGACAGCAGATCGGGTCGGCACCCATCATCTCGGTCTCGACCGCATTGACCACGAGCACATCGATTAGGGCTTTGAACGGGGCCGATAACGCACGGCTGGGGGCGGCATTCAGCAGGGTTGGAATGCCACGACGGCGGGCCTCGACAGCGGCGGCAAGGTTCACAGACTCGGGGACTTCGTTCTGTAGCACCAGCAGGCCGACCCCTTGCCAGACCTGCGGGTCAAACAACCACTCGGGCGAGATCAGCAGATTGGCACCCGACACAATGGTCGCGGCATAATCCCCGGCGGCATCCATGATGGCCACACTCATCCCCGAACCGACCCCGGCTACTTCACGGACAAACTGCGCCTCAACGCCCTCGGCCAGCAAAGTCTGGCGCAGGAACTGCCCGAATTCATCCGCCCCGACAGCCCCGCACATCCGGGCCACACCGCCCTGGCGCACCACTGACACCGCCTGATTGCCACCCTTGCCGCCGAATTTGGGATACCAACGGTGGCCCACTGCGGTTTCATCCCGGCGCGGCAGATGATCCGCCTCGACCATGATGTCATAATGCAGGCTGCCGACGACGAGGGTGATGTTGGGGGCTTGGGGCACGCTGAACCTCAGAGTTTGCGTTTGGATTGGACCGCGCGCATGGTGCGGTTCAGGTTGGCATCGGCGGTCTGCCGGTCGCGCTGGGCCACGGCCACGAACAGCGCATCCAGCAGGTTCAGCTGCGCGATCCGGGCCGTGGCGTTTTCACCCAGCAGTGGCGAGTTCTGCGCCGTCGAACACAACACCACATCAACAATCCGGGCCACCGGGCTGTCGGGGTAATTGGTCACAGCGATGGTGCGCGCCCCGTTGCGCCGGGCCAGTTCGACCGCATCAATCACCGCAGCGGTATTGCCGGAATGCGAAAAGGCGATTGCCACATCGTCAGACCCCAGCAAAGCCGCCGACATCATCATCATATGCGCATCATCAAACACCGAGGACCGGATTCCGATCCGCAGGAATTTGTGGCTGACATCGCGGGCAATTTGCGCCGAGCCGCCAAGGCCGTAAAAATCGCGCTGCCGGGCGCCGTGCAGGTAATCTGTCGTCCGCTCGAACGCTTGCAAGTCCAGAATCGCAAAGGTTTCTTCCAGCGCCTGCATCGCAGTGCGAAACACCTTTTGCACGATCTCGCTGGCGGTATCGTCGGCCCCAATCTCGGAATGCAAGGCGGCGGTGTCGGAACTGTAATAGTCGATCAACCCCTGCCGGAATTCGCGAAACCCGCCAAAACCCAGCTTTTTGGCGACCTTGACCACCATCGCCTCTGACACGCCCGACCCTTCGGCCACGTCGCGCAACGGCATGGCGTCGGTAATATCCTTGCGGGCCAGAATATTGGCCGCAACCTTGCCCTCCAGCGGTGTCAGGCTTGGCAATCGCATTCTGATCTGTGCGCCGACCGCCCGTGGATCACCCATAACCTACCCCTGTTTGCCACTGGTCACCTTGTCGACCAGCATCGCGACAATGATGATGATCCCGGTGGCGAGCAACTGATAGAATGCCTGCACGTTCATCAAGGTGAGCCCGTTGCGCAGGGTGCCAAGGATAATGCAGCCGATCAGCGTGCCGGGGATCGACCCGCGCCCCCCCATCAGGCTGGCCCCGCCAATGGCAGCGGCGGCAATCGCGTCAAGCTCCCACAAGGTGCCCAAAGTCGGCTCTGCCGCCCCCAGCCTGCCGATCAGGATGATC
>JANOMH010000562.1:0-1587 GCA_031420215.1 Rhodobacterales bacterium
GTCAACCTGCTGGTTGGCGGCATCCTGATCAGCAGCGCGGTGATGGCGCTGCGCGTGGGCGCGATTGCGGCGGCGCTGAACCCGGCGCTGCTGGGGCCGCTGGCGGTGCCGCTGGCGATCGGCTCCGTCACGCTGGGGGCACTGGCCGGGCTGTTGATGTTCGGCATCCGGGGCAACCCTGCGGATCATCCGGCACCCCGGCTGACCATCGCGAACCCGCTGGTGGTGGGCACCGCACTCAAGCTGGCGGGCTTTATCGTGGTGGTGATGCTGGCGGCCACGCTGGTGCAGCGGGTCTGGGGCGATGCGGGCGTGCTGGCGGTGGCGGCCGTGTCGGGCATCGCCGATGTCGATGCGATCACCCTGTCGATGGCGCGGATGGAGACGCCGTTGCACCTTGCCACCCAGGCGATCTTGCTGGCGGTGGCGGTCAACACGACCTCGAAAGCCACGATGGCCGCCTGGGTCGGCGGGCTGGCGGTGGGCCTGCGGGTCGGGCTTGCCAGTGCTGCGGCCCTGACGGCGGCGGCTGCAGCGTATTTCTGGCTCGGATGAGCAGATTTGGCCATTGCATTAGCGGTATCTTCAAACCATAGCTGATCGGCTCTGTGCAACTGCAGGTTCAAGGTGGCAAATTCGCCATCGGCCTGAGAATCGCGGAAGTATCAGGTCGCACCGGGTAGCGTTGTCTCCGGTTCGCTACGCCACGCCCAGTCGCAAATCTCTGGCATGTCCTCGCCATGCGCGCGGATATAGGCGTGATGCTCGATCAGCTTGGCCTGCATGAGCTGTTTCAACCCGGCTCCGGCCCCCTGCGCTGCAGGAACCCGCGCCAGCACGTCAAGCACCAGATGATACCGGTCAAGGCCGTTGAGCACCGTCATGTCGAACGGCGTCGTGGTGGTGCCTTCCTCATTGTAGCCGCGCACATGCAGGTTGGCATGGTTGGTGCGGCGATAGGTCAGCCGGTGGATCGTCCAGGGATAGCCATGATAGGCAAAAATCACCGGCCTGTCGGTGGTGAACAGCGCATCGAACGCCGCGTCTGACAGGCCATGCGGGTGGACCTCGTTTGGCTGTAATGCCATCAGGTCGACCACGTTGACCACGCGGATATTCAGGGCGGGCAGATGGTCGCGCAGGATGCCGACTGCCGCCAGAACCTCCAGCGTCGGCACATCACCGGCGCAGGCCATCACCACATCGGGCTCGCCGCCCGCCGCACTCCCCGCCCAATCCCAGATGCCGATCCCGGCCCGGCAGTGCAGCGCCGCCTGTTCCATCGACAGCCATTGCCACAGCGGCGGCTTGCCCGCGACGATGATGTTGATCCGGTCCCAGGTGCGCAGCACATGGTCGGTCACGCACAGCAGGGTATTGGCGTCAGGCGGCAGGTAAACCCGCACGATATCGGCCTTTTTGTTCAGCGCCACATCGATGAACCCCGGGTCCTGATGGCTGAAACCGTTGTGATCCTGATGCCAGACATGGCTGGTCAGCAGATAGTTCAGCGAGGAAATCGGCCGTCGCCACGGAATCCCGCGGGCTGCATCCAGCCATTTCGCATGCTGGTTGAACATCGAATCG
>JANOMH010000563.1:0-8745 GCA_031420215.1 Rhodobacterales bacterium
AAGCGGGGTGCTGCCCACCGGGGATGGTAAGTTAAGTTGACTCTACCCCCAGCTGTCCGGCAAAATCATGCACCAAAAGGAATCGCGAGGGGCGATGCGTTTTACCAAGCTGCGCCTGAATGGGTTCAAGAGTTTCGTCGATCCCACCGATCTGATCATTTCAGACGGGCTGACCGGCGTTGTCGGACCCAATGGCTGCGGCAAGTCCAATCTGCTGGAGGCGTTGCGCTGGGTCATGGGCGAAAACCGCCCGACCGCGATGCGTGGCGGCGGGATGGAGGATGTGATTTTCGCAGGTGCTGCGACCCGGTCCGCCCGGAATTTCGCCGAAGTCGCCCTGATCATCGACAATTCCGAACGGCTCGCCCCCTCCGGGTTTAACGACGCCGACACGCTGGAGATTGTCCGTCGGATCACCCGTGATGCCGGGTCCGCCTATAAGGTCGGGCAAAAGGACGTCCGCGCCCGCGATGTGCAGATGCTGTTTGCCGATGCGTCCACCGGGTCGCATTCGCCTGCTTTGGTGCGGCAGGGGCAGATTTCCGAACTGATAAACGCCCGACCGACATCGCGGCGGATGATTTTGGAAGAGGCTGCCGGGATTTCCGGCCTGTATCAGCGTCGCCACGAGGCCGAGTTGAAACTGAAGGGGGCCGAGGCCAATCTGCTGCGCGTCGATGATGTGATCGAGGCATTGGCCCAACAGATTGTCGCTTTGGCCCGCCAAGCCCGCGCTGCCGCCCGCTATCGCGAGATCGGCGAGACGCTGCGCCGGGCCGAGGGGTTGCTTTTGTATCGCCGCTGGCGCGAAGCGGATGAAGCGGCGGCTGTGGCCGGGACCGAGCTGCGCCAGCGCGTTGTCTTGGCCGCCCAGTCCGAAGCTGCTGCTTTGGAGTCGGCCAAGGTCCGGGCGATGGCCGAAGCTGCCCTGCCCCCGCTGCGCGAGGAAGAAGCGATTGCCGCCGCCGTTCTGCAACGACTGGTCGTGCAGCGCGATGCCTTGGCCGAGGAGGACTCGCGCGCCCGTGATCTGATTGCGACGTTACAGGGCCGGATTGCCCAGCTGACCCGCGATATCGACCGCGAGGCCGGGTTGAACCGCGATGCCGGCGATACGATTGCCCGGCTCGACTGGGAGGCCGCCGAGATCACCAAGGCCGCCCAGGGCCATGACCAGCGGCTGGATGCGGCCGGCACCGTCGCCCGAGAGGCCGCAGCAGTTTTGCAAAACCGGGAAGCGGAGTTGAGCCAACAGACCGAAGACGTGGCCCGATTGGCCGCCCGGCACCAGTCGGCGCAACGTGTGCAGGAGGACGGGCGCAAGGTTTTGGCGCGCGCCGAGGCCGAAGTGGCCCGCGCGAAGGCCGCGCAGACCGAGGCAGAAACCGCATTGACCAAGGCAGAGCTGGATTTCGAGGCCGCCGGGCGGGCGGAAGTCACAGCAGTCGCCACCGCCGCCAAGGCTGATGCAATATTGCTGGAGACCGAAAGCGCACGGGCCGAAACCCAGGGGCGCGAGGCCGAAGCCCGGGGTGTCCGGTCCGAGGCCGAGGGCGAGGCTAATGCGTTGCGCGCCGAAGTGGCCGCATTGGTCCGGCTGGTGGCCCGCGATACCAAAGAGGGCGGGCAGGTTCTGGATTTGCTCACCGTCAAATCCGGCTATGAAAAGGCGCTGGGCGCGGCTTTGGCCGATGATCTGCGCGCCCCGGTTGTGACCGCCGGGGGCAAATCCGGCTGGGTCGCCCTGCCCGGCTTTGCCCGCGAGCAAGCCTTGCCCGCCGGGGTTATCGCCTTGGCCGATTTTGTGACCCTCCCCGATGTGCTGGTCCGCCGTATGTCTCAGGTTGGGCTGGTTGATGCCGCCGCCGGGGCTGGATTGCAGGCGGCTTTGCTACCCGGCCAAAGGCTGGTGTCGGTCCAGGGCGATATGTGGCGCTGGGATGGGTTGCGCGCGGCTGCCGAGGATGCCCCCTCTGCCGCCGCGTTAAGGTTGCAGCAGTTGAACCGGCTGGTTGAATTGAAACGCGATCTGGAGGAAGTTGGCGCACAGGCGCAAGGGGCCGCACAGGCGCATGAGTTTTTATCGGCGCATCTGGCTGCCCTGACCGTGGCGGATCAGGCGGCCCGACAGGCCCGGCGTGATGCCGACCGCTTGGTTGCCGAAGCGAACCGGGCCGCATCGCGGGCCGAGGCCGAACGCAGTATTGCACAAGGCAAGCGTGAAGCTGCCGGATTGGCCTTGCGACGGCACGAAGAGGAAACCCTGACCGGGCGTCTGGCACTGACCGAGGCCGAAGCCGTGATCCGCGATCTGGGCGATCTGGGTGCCGCCCGTGCGGCAGTCGAAGCAGTCAAGACCATGGTCGAGGCTGCCCGGATCACCATGATGACCCGCCGCTCTGGTCTGGACGAACTGCGCCGCGAAGGCGAGGCCCGCGCCCGACGCACCTTGGAGATCGGCAAAGAGATTGCCGGTTGGTCCGCCCGGCTGGACACCGCCGAAAAACGCACAGCAGAACTGGTCGGGCGCAAAGCGGGATCCGAGGCAGAGTTGACCGGGGCCACAACCGTGCCTCAGAAGGTTGCCGCGCGACGGGTGGAGCTGGCGACCGCGATGGAGGTGGCCGAAGTCCGGCGTCGCAAGGCCGCCGATGGGCTGGCGCTTGCCGACACTGCCCTGCGCAGTTCGACCTTGGCCGAACGCGAGGCAGAGCGTCTCGCATCTGAGGCGCGCGAGGGTCGGGCCCGTGCCGAGGCCCGCCATGACGCTGCGCAAGATATGGTCACCGCCGCCGCCAGCCGGATCAGTGAGGCGCTGGAGGTGACACCGCAAACCCTGTTGGCCACTCTGGGCACCGATCCGGGTGACATCCCCGGATCAGACGCGATCGAGGCACAGGTCTCCGCGCTGCGCCGTCAACGGGATGCGCTGGGGGCTGTTAACCTCCGGGCCGAGGAAGATGCGGTGCAGGTGCAGACCGAACATGACACATTGGTCCGCGAAAAGACCGATCTTGAAGATGCGATCCGGGCCCTGCGCACCGGCATTGCCGCCTTGAACCGCGAAGGGCGCGAGCGGTTGTTGACAGCATTCGAACAGGTAAACGACAATTTTGCGCTGCTATTCACCCATCTGTTTGGCGGCGGAGAGGCCAAATTGGTGTTGGTGGAAAGCGATGATCCGCTGGATGCGGGCCTGGAAATCATGTGCCAGCCGCCGGGTAAAAAGCTGTCGGTCCTGTCCCTGCTATCGGGTGGCGAACAGACCCTGACAGCTATGGCTTTGATTTTCGCGGTATTTCTGGCCAATCCCGCGCCGATTTGTGTGCTGGACGAGGTGGACGCCCCCTTGGACGATGCCAATGTCACAAGGTTCTGTGATCTGCTGGACGAAATGACCCGCCGCACCGAAACCCGGTTTTTGGTGATCACCCACCATGCCGTCACAATGAGCCGGATGGATCGGTTATTTGGGGTCACGATGGGCGAACAGGGAGTCAGTCAGCTGGTATCAGTCGACCTGAAAAAGGCGTCTGCTTTGGTGGCGTGAGGGGCGCGTGGCTTTCACCCACCCTACCGGACGATCCCCTGCCACAGTTAACAATTCCTAGACAATTTGAACCATACCTTGCCCCTGTCCCGTCACTTCGGGGCGCAAGGAGGTGATGAAACTGAGGGACTCTCATTACCGTAAGTGGATGGTGATACTTGCTGCCGGAACATTGGCAGTGGCCATCATCCGCCTCTGGACTGGCCAATAGTGGCCTGAAAAGAGAAACCCGGCGGAGCTACCACTCCGCCGGGTCCATTTAGAAGTGATCTGAAAGAAACGATTACCGTAAGACCAGCTTATTAGTCATTCCTTGCGAAAAAGTAAAGACTTACTCGGCCGGTGTGCTGAAGGTGGACAGGAAGGCAAAGACATCTGCGGCTTCCTGCGGGTCACGCAGCTGAAAGGCCATCTTGCCGCGGGCGCGGCGGTCGGCGAGCGCCTCGCGCAGGAACCCGGTCGGGTCCTGGACATAGGCCAACACATTCTCTTCGCCCCAGACTACACCGGTGGCCCCGTAAGCGACCAGCGAGTCACTGAACCTAAAGTCGGGAAAGGAGCCGGGGGTGCGCCCCACCACCCCAAACAGATTGGGGCCGATATGAGCCGTCCGGCCAGCCAGCGTTTCGCCTGCATCATTGATGACGACATGGCAGGTCGAGCACTGCCGATTAAAGATTTCCTCGCCATTGGCAGCGTCGCCTTCGGCAAAGACCGGTGCCGACAGCAGAACTATCGTCGCGGCGAGTGGCAGGTATTTCATTGAACTTCTCCTCAATTTGATCCGTGGCAGGCCGGTGAAGTGCTGCACCAAGCGGATTGCAATTCAGCCCCAGTTACGGCGCAAACTATCGCAAATTGCGTGGCGGTCCAGCCCTTGCGACTACAAACTTGCGTTAACCCGCATGGGTTCGCCCTCTCCGGCCCGTGGGGCCGATTGACCCCGGGGCGCGTTAGACTTGGCCCCCATTGCCCAGGTCGATTAGTCCGCATTCGTGAAATGACCGGGATACAGCGCGGCGGCGACTGTCTTGACCGTCGCGCGGGCTTCTTCGACGGAATAGGGGGGCTTGAGCGTCATCATATCCAACCAGACCCCTTCAACCGTGACCCGCAGCACCCGCGCGATCCGGGCAGGAACGCCGGTATAGCCCAGTTCAGCGTTCATCCGCGCGCACAGGGATTCAAAGTAGGCGTTATAATCCGCATCATTCGCCCCACAGCTTTCCTGATAGATCGGCCGGCTTTGGGCTTCGCCCCAGAATGCACACCAGGCAGACAACCGGTCAAAGGTGCAAACGGCAGGGTGAAAATCGGCCATCAGCAGAGCCGCGATTTGTTCGGGGGCCGTCGGTCCGGCAGCCGCCACAGCCGAGACCCAGTTCAACCGGTATTCTTCTGCCAGAAACAACAGGGTTTCCCGCAACAGGTTCTCTTTGCTCTGGAAATGGAAATTGACCAACCCATGCGACAACCCGGCCTCTCGCGCCACCTCGCTCATTGTGGTGCGGGCATAGCCTTTGCGGGCGATGGTCGAAATCGTCGCCTCGATCAACTGCAAGCGCCGTTCGTCCCGTGGCAGCTTGCGCGGCGGCGGTTGGTCCCGACCCGGAATTTCAGTGATCAAGGTCATGCCTTCTCCTGTCTGGATGGCCCTTCAATGCGCAAAAACATCCCTCAAGTAAAGGCTAAAACTTTGCTGATTGACAGGACAGTCAATAGGATGCGACCATTTATTATCCACCCCAATCCCAGAGTCCAGCATGCCCGACGTCCCAATCCGCGACCTGTCAAAGTCCAATGCCCAGTTCCAGCGTGCCGTCAAACGCCTGCCGCTTGGGGTGTCATCGACCTTTCGCTACTGGGGCGATGACCGCACGATCTATGTCAGCCATGGCAAAGGCGGGCGGACCTGGGACATCGACGGCAACGCCTATGTCGATTACCGGCTGGGCTATGGTCCCGCGATTCTGGGCTATGCCGATGACCGTGTCGACGCGGCGGCGCGGCGCGGGACCGATGTCGGAGGTGTGTTTGCGCTGTCAACCGAACGCGAACTGATCGTGGCCGACCGGATTGCAAGCATGGTTCCGGCGGCCGAACTGGTGCGCTTTTCCAATTCCGGCACCGAAGCGGTCATGGCCGCCTTGCGTTTGGCGCGCGCCTTTACCGGGCGCGAAAGCTATCTGTTGGTCGAAGGCGGATATCACGGCCTGTTCGATGCCGCGATGTGGATGGCCAATCTTGAGCAATGGGATCACCGGTCCAATGCCGACCCAGAGGTAGTGCCCTATGGCAAGGGCATCCCGGAAACTGTCAAGCAATTGGTTCATCTGGTGCCGATGAATGACATGCAGCGGCTTGAGGATACGTTCCGCCGCCACGGCGATACGATGGCCGCCATGCTGATCGAGCCCATTCAGGGCAATTGCTGCGGCATTCTGGCCCGCATCGACTATGTCCAGCTGGCCCGCAAACTGTGCGACCAATACGGCGTGATGCTGATCATTGACGAGGTGAAAAGCGGGTTTCGCGTTGGCAAGGGCGGCATTCAGGGGATCATGGGCGTCACCCCTGATATCACCACCTTTGCCAAAGCGGTCGCCAATGGCTACCCCATCGCTGTTGTAGCCGGGCGCGAGGAGGTGATGCGCATGTTCCGCTATGGCGGTGCTTCGCATGGCGGCACGTATACGGCCCATTCGGTCAGCCTTGCCGCCGCCGAGGAATGCCTGCGCATCCTCGATGAAACCCCGGCGCTGGAGACTTTGGCGCAGCATGGCCGGAACCTGAAAACCGGGATCAGCGAAATCCTGAATGCGCGGGGGATTGTGCATTCCTATACCGGGCATCCGTCGATGTTTGGCCTGTTCTTTGCCGAAAACCCGCCCGACAATTACCGCGACTGGAAGTCATCGGATTACAGCTTTTACGACACGATGGCGCAGTATCTGCATGATCTGGGCATCATCGTGGAACCCGACAGCCGTGAGCCGTGGTTCATGTGCGAGGCGCATGGGCGCGACCCAAGCTGCCTGACCGACACGCTGAAAGCAGTGGAACTTGCCGTCGATCTGACCCTTGAACAGCTGGAAGCCGAGGGCAAAGCGCCGTGACCTATGATGCGCTCATCATTGGCGCGGGCCATAACGGGCTGGTGACGGCCTGTTATCTGGCCCGTGCCGGGATGAAGGTCTGCGTGGTTGAGAAAAACGACTGGGTCGGTGGTGCCGCTGTCAGCCGCGAATTGTATCCGGGCTTTACCTATTCCAACTGCTCTTATGTCGCGTCCCTGTTCCGCCCGGAAATCATGCGCGATCTGGAACTGCCGAAATACGGCCTGCAAATTCTGCCTTACGAAGGCGGCGCGGTGTTTACCCAAGATGGCGGCACTTTGGGTATGTTCCGCGACCACGACGCGAACCGCCGCGAATTTGCCCGCCATTCCAAACGCGACGCCGAGGCATACGACCGCTATTCCCGCGATATCATGCGCTTTTGCCGCTTTATCCGGCCAATGCTGCTGCGCACCCCGCCAGACCCATCCCGCTTTCGCCCCCGTGATCTGTCAGAAATGCTGTGGCTGGGGCGCAAGATGGGCGAGCTGTCAGAGCGGCAAAAGGCCAATATGGTCCGGTTCTGGACCATGTCGATTTCCGATTTTCTGGATGAATACTTCGAAAATCCGGTGATCGAGGGCTATCTGGCAGTATCTGCCATAATCGGCACCGCCCTGGGGCCGATGAGCCCCGGTTCGGCCTATGTCCTGTTGCATCACTATATGGGCGATGTGGATGGAAACATTGGCGCATGGGGTTTTGCCCGGGGTGGCATGGGATCCATTTCACGCGCTTTGACACAGTCGCTGATGGCGGCAGGCGGCGAAGTGCGGGTGGGCAAGGGGGTTGAGAAAATCCTTGTGTCTGGCGGGCGCAGCACCGGCGTGGTGCTTGAGGGTGGCGATCAGGTCATGGGGCTGCGGGTGATTTCCAATATGGATGTCAAACGCACGTTCCTGAAGCATATCGATGCGGCCGATTTACCCGGCAGTTTCGTCAAACGGGTCAAGGCGCTCAATATCCGTGGCTCTTCGGGCAAGCTGAACATCGCGCTGGATGCGGTGCCGGTGTTTCCGGCCCTGCCCAAAGGCGCGCCAAACCTGAAGGGCGATCTGCATTTCACCGACAGTATTGAGCGGATGGAGCGTGGCTATGATGATTGGAAAGCCGGGCAATTCAGCCGCGATCCGTCTCAGGATGTCATGATCCCCACGCTGATCGACCCGACGATGACCCCTCCGGGCAAACATTTCATGTCGTGCTTCGTGCAATATGCCCCGCCCAAAATTGCCGGGGCCGACTGGACCGATGTTGACCGCGATGCTTTTGGGCAAACCTGTCTGGATCAGATCGAGACCTACTCCCCCGGTTTCAAGGACCGCGTGCTGCATGTCGAAGTGCGCACCCCGCGCGAGTTGGAGGCCGAGGTAGGGCTGACCGAGGGCAATATCTTTCAGGGCGAGCTGACCTTTGACCAGCTGTTGTTCAACCGCCCGGTGCCTGGTTATGCCCAATATCGCAGCCCGATCAAGGGCTTGTGGATGTGCGGATCGTCCACCCATCCGGGTGGCGGGGTGATGGGCGCACCGGGCCGCAATGCTGCCGCCGAGGTTCTGCGCGAGGCGCGGTTGCCCTTGGGGATGAGTGAAGCTTATGCCGTCCTTTGATGCCATCGTCATTGGTGCTGGCGTCAACGGGCTGGCCTGTGCTGCCCGGCTGGCGGGCAAAGGCCGTAAAGTGCTGCTGTGTGAGGCCGCCCCTGTCACCGGGGGCGGGGCTGGCACACATGAATTTGCGCCGGGTTTTCATGCCCCGTCGCTTGCCCATACCACCCAGGGGCTGGATCCGCGGGTGATGGCGGGGATGGCGCTGGACCAGCACGGTTTGGCCTTTCATCCGCCGTTGGCCACCACCGTTTTGTCTGCGGATGGTCAGCATTTAACTGTCAGGGCAGGCCAAACCGAAGGGCCCGATGCCACCAGTTTTGCCGCTCTGCACCGCCAGCTTGCCAGTTTCGCCCGCGTGCTGGCCCCGTTCCGCGCGATGACTCCGCCGCGACTGAACGCTGCGGGCAATGAATGGCTCAGACTCAGCCGGCACGGGATTGGCATCCGCGCCTTGGGCCGGGATGAGTTT
>JANOMH010000564.1:0-2530 GCA_031420215.1 Rhodobacterales bacterium
TCCTGGCAAACCAGGGGAATGCTCTCGCCCATGGCGCAGCCCATCCGCTTCAACAGCTTTCCGAATCTACAGCCAAGCCGCGCATCTTTGAAGACGCATCCGGCAATCTCGTGATCTGCCCAATTGTCATCATCATGAAAAGGCGCGCAATCAGAAAATCGTCGTTGCCGCGCCACCGCCGCAGAAACTCCCATCGACGTTTGCATGGAGCACCTCCTTGCCGCGAATCAGGTGCTCAGAAATGAATCACAAGTGATTCCAACGATTCAAGAATAAGCCGGAATGGCGTCGCTTAGCGGCGGACGGAATTTGTGGGTAATTGAAAGGACCGCCGGACGCTTACAATCCTCCTCACGTCAGTGAATCAGATTGAAGCCCTCAAGGGAATCCCCCGTGAGTCAGCCGTCACCGCCGTTGGTATAATCTTGCATTGTCGAGTGCTTCCCAATGCCTGCCACGTGACGGTCAAGGTTGGCTGGTGAATCAGCCAAACTGGATAACGTCGGATCCGGCAGGTAGCTGCATTTCCGACCGAAGTTGGACGCTTCACTGGCATTATTAAACGATACTGGTGGCCGACAAGCATCGCCCGGTAGCTGTCACAACGCGGTGCCAAGGCCCAATGCTGATTGACAACCCGAATATACGGTCCCTAAACACCTCAAAGGTGCATCGGCAGAGCCATTGCACATCGCCTGCGAACCCTCCCGAAACCGACCCATCGCCAATTCAGGATCAAAGCGCGCGGCTAACCTGTGATGATCTGTGCGGCCCAATCGCCACGCAGGACCAGATTGGCGCAGGCTGCGTGGATCAGCTTCCCCGTCGCCATGCTGGCCCGCGGACGCGGGGCGTCGCGGCGCGTTGCAAGGTGCAGCATCCAGTGCAGCGTCGGGTTTTCGATGGCCACCGCCACCACATGTCCGGCGTCAATTTCACCCTTGGCAAGATATTTCGGCAGCACCGTGCAATAGCCTGCGCGAACCAAACCAAGGAGGCCTGGCAAACTGTCCACATCGGCCAGCACAGTCAGCGTCAGACCTTTTGCATGGCAGGCCACTTCAATGTGTTTGCGGATCGAGTTTGCCACACCTGGCAGCACCAGCGACAGGGACGCGACCCGAACCAGATCAACAGCGGGAAGCGTAGCCATAGGGTGGTTGGCTGGCACCAGCAGATAAAGGGTCTCGGTTAGCAGTGGCGTGCATCGCATGCCCGCCGAGGGGGCGCTGTCAAACAGGACGGCAAGGTCCAACCTTCCAAGCTGCAACTGCTCTTGCAGTACACCGCTCATCGCTTCAACGACATGAAGCCGTATTTGCGGGTATCGCGCCTGCATCAAAGGGATCAATTCCGGGATCAGCCCGCCTGCAACGGTCGTCGGCAGCCCAAGATGGATCTCGCCTGCAGGCTCCAACGCCAGCGCATCGTGAACCAGTGCTATCTGGCCCACATCGTGCAAAACGTCGCGCGCCTTGTGCAAAACATATTGACCCGCCTCGGTCAGGATTGCGCCCCGGGAATGACGTATAACCAACTGCACGCCGACAGCCACTTCCAGCCGTTGCAAGGATGCAGTCAGTGCCGGTTGAGTCAACCGCAGCCTGCGCGCGGCGGCTGACAGGCTGCCGGTTTCAGCGATGGCAATCAGGGCATGCAGGTCGCGCAGTTCCATGTTTTTCGGGGCCATTCTGCGGGCATCCGGTCGGATGTGCGCTATCTCCATCAATTCAATCTATAGCTCCCTTCCGTTTTTAGCGGATTGTCAAGCGGCACCGCTTTCATCAGCATGGATTTGAAAGACACCAGCGTTCACTGCCAGACACCCACAGCCAAGCCGCTGCCGTGGTTTCGCCTGGCCCAGAAAGGTATTCCCATGGCCCGCCGCATCATCGACCTGAGCCTGACCATTGAAGACAACATGCCCGCCCACAAGATGTTTCAAAGCCCGGTGTATCTGAAGGCGCTAAGCCACGAATCGACCTTGTCCTTCGGTCTTGGTGTGCCGGAAGACCCGATGACCTTTCAGACCAACTTCATCGGCATGCTGGATCATGTCGGCACCCATGTGGATGCCTTCCTGCATGTGAACCCCAAAGGTCTGTCGATTGATCAGATGCCGCTGGACCTGTTCATGGGCAAAGCCGTCTGTCTTGACCTGCGCCACATCGCCGATCTTGAAGATATCACCGCCGACCACATGGTGGCGGCAGAAGCGGCCAGTGGGGTGAAGGTCGATGGCCATATCGTCCTGCTGTGCACCGGGTTTCATGCCCGCAACTGGGGCGACCGCAAGCAGATTGTCTGGGGCAATCCGGGTCTGACGGTGGGCGCTACCCAGTGGCTGTACGACCACGGCTCGCGGATGCATGGAGTTGAAGGGCCATCAACCGACAAACCCAGCGACAACCTGTTCGCCCAACACCGCTTGTGCCGCGACCTTGGAATTTCGCATTTCGAATGGCTGGTCAATCTGGAGAGCCTGGTGGGTTTGGGTGAGTTTGAATTCATCGGCCTGCCGATCAAGTTC
>JANOMH010000565.1:0-3326 GCA_031420215.1 Rhodobacterales bacterium
ACTCAATGGGAATCTTGTGTCAGGTGGTGAACACTGGGCCGGTTGCGGCCACACTGGTCCGGCTCCTGTCACTCTGCCTTGCGTCAATTCGGTCAGCCGCAATATGCTGGGGTTCCTGCCGGCGGACGGGCCGCTTGACACCGCCGGCTGGGTCATGTGCGAGGCCATCAGCGGGCACAGGAATATGCGGGCATCATATGACAGGCCCCCCCCGGAAATCACCGTTCGCCTTGTCGTTATGCTGGCCCGGCGCAGGATGCGCTGCCGCGATCTGGCCGATATCATCGGCATCACCGAGGCGAACCTGAGCCTGCTGAAACCGGGCCAGGTCAAGGGGATCCGCTTTGCGACGCTGGCCCGGATTTGGGCGGCGCACGGCTGCCAGTCGGGGGATCTGCTGGAGGCAGCCCCGACAACCTGAGGTCGGGCAAATCCCCCCCCGCAACATTCCTGACATCACGCTGTCAGGAGGGATGTGTTTCAAACACGCTTGTCAAAGGCGGTTTGTAAAGGGAAAACCAATGAAACGAACACCAGTCAATCCATGGTCCTGGTCGCTGAACCTGGGCTATCATCAGGCCGAGATGATCGAAGGGGCCAACCGGCAATTGGTCTGCGCGGGCCAGACTGCCGTTGATGCCGCAGGCAATCCGCAGCACGCCGGGGATATGCGCGGTCAGTTCGCGCTGACGCTTGATAACCTTGCGATGGTTCTGGGGGCTGCGGGCATGGACCTGACCCATATCATCCGGCTGAACATTTACACCACGGATGTAGACGCAGCGTTGCGCCATTTTGATCTGCTTGGGGCCCGGATGGGGCCGCTCGGGGCTGCCCCGCCGATGACCCTGTTGGGCGTCACGCGCCTGGCCATGCCGTCCCTGATGATCGAGATTGAAGCGACCGCCGCAAGCTGACCCATGGCGCTTGTCGCTCCGAACACGACACCTCGTCGGGATTGGCCGTTCATGTTATGAACGGGGCATCGGGCCTGCAATTCCCGGCCACAACCAACACCGCAACCTTTGGTGAAACCAATGCGCCGCGCCGAAAGATTGTTCAGGCTGGTCAACGAGATGCGCGCCCGTGGCCTGTGCCGGGCTGACGATCTGGCACAGCATTTCGAGATTTGCGTGCGCACGGTTTATCGCGATATCGCTCATCTTCAGGCCTCGGGCCTGCCGATCGAGGGCGCGGCCGGGGTCGGCTACCTGCTGCGCCCCGGCTTTGACTTGCCCAGCGTGACCTTTACATACGATCAGGTTGACGCGCTGGCCGTCGGGCTGGCCTTTGTCGAAAGTCTGGATGACCCCGTACTCGCCGCAGCCGCCCGCGAGGCACGGGCCAAGATTCAGGCCGGCATGCCCGATCCCGGGGCCCGAAAACTGACCGCCGCGCCCTATTATTCGCTGCGCCGCAGCACCGGCGCCCCACCGCACGCTGGGCTGTTGCGCAAAGCGATCCGCAAGCGGCATGTCGTCCAGATGACCTATGCGGATGGCGACGGGCAGCGATCTGACCGCCGCGTCCGTCCGCTGGCGATCTGGAACCTGACCGATGGCTGGATGTTTTCCGGCTGGTGCGACCTGCGACAGGATTTCCGCAGCTTTCGGCTGGACCGGATCGTAGTGCTAAGCCTGACGGGTGACGTCTTTGACGATGATGAGGCCAAGAGCCTGCGTAGGTTTATGGAACTGGACCAGTGCGCCGCGGGGCCAACCCCGATGCGCAGCAGGACACTTGCGACAAAAGCCGTCAGGGTATAACTGACAATTCATGCAACAGGTGTTCAACATCTCTGACCGGGTCCGGCTGCCGTGGCGTTTTCACGGGGCGACACGGTCCATTCTTGCCCGACTTTAACGGTCGGCTGCCCGTCAGCGGGCCATTCACCGTTTCCCCAAACTCAAAATCGGAGTGGACCATATGTCCCCCAAGACCCTGCCCGCAAAAACTCTATATGACAAAATCTGGGATACCCATCTGGCGCATGAAGCCGAAGATGGAACCTGCCTGCTGTATATCGACCGGCATCTGGTGCATGAAGTCACCAGCCCGCAGGCCTTTGAAGGGCTGCGCATGACCGGCCGCAAGGTCCATGCGCCGGGCCGGACCATCGCTGTGCCCGACCATAACGTGCCCACCACTGCGGGCCGTGACAAGCACATCGACAACGAGGAATCCCGCATTCAGGTTGACGCGCTGGATACCAATGCCAAGGAGTTCGGCATCCACTACTACCCCGTTTCCGACATCCGGCAGGGCATCGTGCATATCGTCGGGCCGGAACAAGGCTGGACCTTACCCGGCATGACCGTGGTCTGTGGCGATTCGCATACCGCCACCCACGGGGCGTTTGGGGCGCTGGCGCATGGGATTGGCACGTCAGAGGTCGAACATGTTCTGGCCACCCAGACCCTGATCTCGAAAAAGTCCAAAAACATGAAGGTCGAGATCACCGGCCATCTGCGCCCCGGTGTGACCGCCAAAGACATCACCATGTCGGTGATCGGCGAAACCGGCACTGCTGGCGGCACCGGCTATGTCATCGAATATTGTGGCACCGCCATTCGGGACCTGAGCATGGAAGGCCGGATGACCGTCTGCAACATGGCGATCGAGGGCGGCGCGCGGGCCGGGTTGATTGCGCCGGATGACAAAACCTATGCCTATTGCATGGGCCGGCCCCATGCCCCCAAGGGCGCGCAATGGGACGCGGCGCTGGCATGGTGGAAAACCCTTTACTCCGACGCCGATGCGCAGTGGGACAAGGTCGTCACCCTCAGGGGCGAAGATATCGCCCCGGTCGTGACATGGGGCACCTCGCCCGAGGATGTGTTGCCAATCACCGGCTTTGTGCCTGCGGCGGAGTCATTCCACGGCGGCAAGGTCGAGGCGGCGAAACGGTCGTTGGACTATATGGGCCTGACTGCCGGGCAGAAACTGACCGATATCCAGATTGATACCGTCTTTATCGGCTCCTGCACCAATGGCCGGATCGAGGATCTGCGCGCCGCCGCCGCCATCCTCAAAGGCAAAAAGATCAAAGCCGGGATGCGCGCCATGGTCGTCCCCGGTTCCGGTCTGGTCCGGTTGCAGGCCGAGGAAGAGGGCCTCGCGCAGATTTTCATCGACGCCGGGTTTGAATGGCGGCTGGCGGGCTGTTCCATGTGTCTGGCGATGAACCCCGACCAGCTTAGTCCGGGCGAACGCTGTGCCGCGACCTCAAACCGGAACTTTGAAGGGCGGCAAGGGCGGGGGGGCAGAACCCACCTGATGTCCCCCGCGATGGCCGCCGCTGCGGCTGTGACCGGGCATCTGACGGA
>JANOMH010000566.1:0-2554 GCA_031420215.1 Rhodobacterales bacterium
ACATCCATGCCCAGTTTTTCCAGATGCTTGCGCCCGCCCAGTTCCGGCAGGTCGATCACAAAGGCGCAGCCGACAACCTGCGCGCCCAACCGTTCGATCAGCCTGAGCCCGGCCTCGGCGGTGCCGCCAGTAGCCAGCAGATCATCCACCAGCAGGACTTTTTCGCCCGGGGCCAGCGCATCGCTATGCAGCTCCATCACCGCCTCGCCATATTCCAGCTTGTAGGCCTGGCTGATGGTCTGGCCGGGCAGCTTGCCCTTTTTGCGGATCGGCACAAAGCCGACTGACAATTGATGCGCAATCGCCCCGCCCAGAATAAAGCCCCGCGCCTCCAGCCCCACCACCTTGTCGATGCGCTGGCCGGTATAGGGATGCAGCAACTGATCCACCGCCATCCGAAACCCGCGCGCATCGGAAAACAGCGTGGTGACATCGCGGAACATGATGCCGGGGTGTGGGAAATCCGGGATCGTGCGGATATAGTCCTTGACGGTCTTTTTCATCGAATTTCCTTTTCAGAAGTCAGGTTTGGCTACCATGAGCCAGAACACCGCGACAAGGGCCGCATAGGCAGCAGCCGGGGCCGAGACATGGACTGCCTGAAACCCGGCGCGATGCCCGTTCAGCAGACCCGCCGCGTTGACAATATGGCAACCGGAAGGGATATGCATTTTCCAATAGGCCGGGTCCAGGCAGCCGGGGTCCGTCAGGTCGGACTCAAGCGTGGTAAAGCCCATTGCCGCCAGACCCGAGGTCCGGCGCGCATGGGCCAGAACCTCGACTCCATGCCTGCGCAAATAAAAGGCGATATGGCGACCAACAAACCCGTCCGCCCCAAGGACCAGCACTTTCACCGGGCAGTGTCCGGGTCGTATTGCATCGCGCCCGCCAATTGCCGTTTCTTGGTGATCGGATAGTGACGGCGCAATGCCATGATGTCCTGTTCGCCCAATACGGTCCGGGAATTGGACGTTTCGGAAAAGATTGAGCGGGTTTCGTAATAGGGATCGTCGATATCCGTGGCTAGCCCCAGGGACTGGGTCAATTCCTCCAGCGCGATCGAAGCGATATCGTTCAGATGGATATCACGCGGAAAGATGATGGTGGTGCGGGTCAGGTTGTTGTTGCCGTTCCAGAATAGCTGGGTCAGCGCGGCCTCGATATGGGTGCCATCCGGTGGCGACATGCCGGTCCCGGCAATTTGCTCGCCCATGCCGATATCCAGCAAATGGACGGTGATATCAGCAGCCTCTCCCATGGGAACAAAGCGCAGTTGCAGCGCCGCACCAGCAGCATTGATTTGGGCTGCCGCCGCTTTCAATTCGGTCATCAGCACCTGTTGCTGGTCATCCGGAAAATCAGGTGCAATCTGGTTGACCGAAATGGTCAAATCCGCAACCCGGTCATCTGGCCAGCGCACAAAGGGCAGCTGGCACGCGCCGCCGGGAGGTGCACCGCAAGCCACAACCCGGTAAAAATCATCATCAGACAGCGGGCCGGTCGAGGCCACTGGATTATCAGCCCGTGCCACTCCGGCCCAAAGCGTCAGGACAAGGCAGGCAGTCCTCATAAAACCCGGCCCGCAACGGCATCCAGTTTGGCCAACAGGACCGGGTCGCGCCGTTCCGGTGCGGTCATGATCGCATAGTCCAAGGCCCGGTCGCAGCCATGCGGGCAGGGGGTCCGGACCGGCCCCAACAGGGCGGGCAGGGCGGAAACCAGCGCTTTTGCATTGCCGGCATTACCCTTTAACGTGCTCAGAATGCTGGATATATCTACTGTCCCATGGTCCGGGTGCCAGCTGTCGTAATCGGTGACCATGGCGACGCTGGCATAGCACAACTCTGCCTCGCGGGCCAGTTTCGCCTCGGGCATATTGGTCATGCCGATCACATCGCAGCCCCATTGCCGGTACAGATGCGACTCGGCGACCGTGCTGAACTGCGGGCCTTCCATGGCAAGGTAAGTGCCACCCCGATGGGCCCTGATCCCCAGGGATTTTGCGGCTTCTGCCACCGCATCCCCCAGCCTTGCACAGGTCGGATGCGCCACGCTTACATGCGCCACGCAGCCGGTGCCGAAAAACGATTTCTCGCGCGCAAAGGTCCGGTCGATGAACTGATCAACAATCACAAAATCCCCCGGTGCCATTTCCTCGCGGAACGACCCGCAGGCCGAGACCGAGATGACATCGGACACCCCCAGCCGTTTGAGCGCATCGATATTGGCGCGGTAGGGCACAGTGCTGGGCGAATGCACATGGCCGCGTCCATGGCGGGGCAAAAACGCCATCGGGATGCCGTTCAGCTGGCCGGTGAGTATGTGGTCCGAGGGGCGACCCCAGGGCGAGGCAGCCTCGACCCACGCGGCACCCTCCAACCCGTCAATCTCGTAAATCCCGGACCCACCGATAACGCCGATCATGGTTTGCATATCTGTGGGCTCCGGCTTTGTTCGTGGCACGATAGGTCAGAGGGGGCCGGATGAAAAGGGGGCAGGGTGTTCGAACAAAAGAGGAACAAATACCTTGGCGAATCCGCGGCCCGGCGATAAG
>JANOMH010000567.1:0-6746 GCA_031420215.1 Rhodobacterales bacterium
TTCAGGTGCGGCGCACCCTCGATGGTCATGGTGCCGCAGACGTGGTCATTGGCCAGTTCGATGTCAGTTTTGGAAAACCCAAGATGGCGCAGCAGGTCGAAACCGACGTCATTCAGCACAGCAGAAGGGATGCCCAAGACCTTGGTGCAGAAATCCTCGCCCAATGTCCATTGGTTGAAAACATAGCGAATATCAAAAGCTTGCGGCAAGGCGGCTTCGATTTTAGCAATTTCTGCCGCCCCAAACCCGTGCCCGATCAGCGCGGTGTGGTTGATCCCCGGCGCATTGCCGATGGTGCCGTGACCAACTGCATAGCTGATAATCTCCGCGATCTTGGACGATGAGTAGCCCAGCATTTCCAGACCGGCCGGCACCGATTGGTTGATGATCTTGAAATAGCCGCCGCCCGCCAGTTTCTTGAATTTGACCAGCGCGAAATCGGGTTCAATCCCGGTGGTGTCGCAATCCATGACAAGGCCGATAGTGCCGGTCGGCGCGATAACCGTGGTCTGCGCATTGCGGTAACCGTGGCGTTCACCCAGGCGCAGAGCCTCGTCCCAGGTGGACATCGCCAGTTGCACCAGCTTTTGGTCCAGACAGTTGGCATGGTCCAAAGCAACGGGTTTGATCGCCAGCCCTTCATAGCCCTTGGTCTTGCCATAGGCGGCGTTGCGGTGGTTGCGGATTACCCGCAACATGTGGTCGCGGTTGCGCCCGAACCCGGCAAAGGGGCCCAGTTCCCCGGCAATCTCGGCGCTGGTGGTATAGCTGACCCCGGTCATGATTGCGGTCAGCGCCCCGCACAAAGCGCGCCCTTCGTCGCTGTCATAGGACAGGCCCATGTTCATCAACAGCCCGCCGATATTGGCGTATCCCAGACCCAAGGTGCGGAAATCATAGGACAACTGCGCGATTTCCTTGGACGGAAACTGCGCCATCATCACCGAAATTTCCAGCGTCAGCGTCCACAGCCGGGTCGCATGCATATAATCCTCAACCTGAAACTCGCCGTTCCTGTAGAAAGTCAGCAGGTTCATGGATGCCAGATTGCAGGCCGTATCGTCCAGAAACATGTATTCCGAACAGGGGTTTGAGCCGCGGATCGCCCCATCCTCGGGGCAGGTGTGCCAGGCGTTGACCGTGTCGTGATACTGGATCCCCGGATCGGCACAGGCCCAGGCGGCATGCCCGACCTGGTCCCACAGATCGCGGGCCTTGATGGTTTTCGCGACTTTTCCGTCGCGGCGATTGAGCAGGTTCCAGTCGCCGTCGGATTCGACAGCTTTCAGATAGGCATCGGTGACGCGGATCGAATTGTTCGAGTTCTGGCCAGAGACCGACGAATACGCCTCGCTGTCCCAATCGGTGTCATAGGTCGGGAATTCGATGGAGGTGTGCCCCTGACGCGCATAATCCAGCACCCGCTTGGTGTAAGTATCCGGGATTGCCACTTTTTTGGCTTCGCGGATGGCCGCAGCCAACCCAAGGTTGACCTTGGGATCATAAGCATCGGCTTCCGCCCCGTCCCACGCCTTGATCGCGGCAAACAGCGCATTCAGCTTTTGCGAATGCATTTTGGACCCGGATACGATGGACGCAACCTTTTGCTCCTCTATCACCTTCCAGTTGATGAACGCCTCGATATCGGGGTGGTCCGCATCGACAATCACCATCTTGGCAGCGCGTCGGGTTGTCCCCCCCGACTTGATCGCCCCTGCCGCCCGGTCGCCGATCTTGAGAAACCCCATCAGCCCCGACGACCGCCCGCCGCCGGACAATTTCTCGCCCTCGCCGCGTAGGTGGGAGAAGTTGGTGCCGGTGCCAGAGCCATATTTGAACAGCCGCGCCTCGCGCACCCAGAGGTCCATGATCCCGCCGTCATTGACCAGATCATCGGCGCAGGACTGGATGAAACAGGCATGCGGCTGGGGGTGTTCGTAGCTGGACAGGGATTTGGTCAGCACGCCGGTTTGGTAGTCCACATAATGGTGCCCCTGCGCCGGGCCGTCGATCCCGTAGGCCCAATGCAGTCCGGTGTTGAACCATTGCGGGCTGTTGGGTGCCGCCATTTGGGCCGCCAGCATGTGGCGCATTTCGTCGTAGTAAGACAGCGCGTCGGCCTCGGTGGTGAAATAGCCGCCCTTCCAGCCCCAATAAGTCCAGGCACCAGCCAAGCGGTCGAAAACCTGCCGGGCTGAGGTTTCGCCGCCCATCGTCGCCCCGGCAGCAGGCACGCCGCGCCAGAGGAACTCCGGCACACCCTTTTCCTTGACCCGCTTCACTGCCGACGGAACGCCCGCCTTGCGGAAATATTTCTGCGCGATCACATCAGAGGCGACCTGTGACCAGCCCGAGGGCACCTCGCAATTGTCCAGCTTGAAAACGACCGTGCCATCCGGATTGCGAATCTCTGACGTGGTCAGCCGAAACTCCAGTGCCGCATAGGCATCTTGTCCGGCTTTGGTGAAATTGCGTTCGATCTTCATCGGTCCATGCCCCAGTTCGCGCTGTCGTTGCAGCGGCGTTTGATTTAGGCGCGGTGGTTTGACACGCACACCTGATTTTCACCTGACCGTTGCACAATCCCGCGTGTTATCGTGCCAACACAGGGACAGACCCGCCGGGCATCGCAAATGACTGCGATAACCCGACCCCTGATCGCTCCAGCGCGATCCCAGCAAACTGTCTATCCGACCCCATGCTGAACCACACACTAGATGTTGTGCTTATCCCGTCAGCCCCCACAAGATGACGCATCTACCCCTCGGGGGTCAACGCCAATTTTGCACTATATGAAGGATTTATTAAGTTGACCGCGGGACGGGTCAGTGCCGTGTAGATATCAGATGATTCATCCCCCGACTTGTCCACAATTTATGAATGCGGCAGGGTCGATCACGGGTCGGTGAAAGCCAAGAAGTTTGGCAGGTTTAGCAGGGTATCCTCAGAAATCGGATGAACTTGCCGGGAATCACGCCGCGCTGCGGCATCGACAGCAAGCCAAACTCCGCCTGTGCCTGCGATGCCACAGGCCAAAATTCCACAATTCCGAACTTTGGGATATTGGTCGGGGCGATAGGATTCGAACCTACGACCCTCTGTTCCCAAAACAGATGCGCTACCAGACTGCGCTACGCCCCGAACCAAGGGTCTCATATGCGGAAGGCGGGCAATTGAAAAGCCCTATTGGCCGCAGGGCATCGCAGCGTCCGCACCAATACTGGGATGTTGCAGCACGTCCCCTACGGCAATGCCCAGCCGGGCTGCCAGCCCGCCGTTGATTTCCAGCACAAACTGAATGCCGTCACCGCCCGGAATGCTGGTATCATCCAGAGGCTGCGCATTTTCATGCACCGACAGAATCGTTCCGTCCGGCCCGGCAAACAACATATCCAGCGGGATCAGGGTGTTATGCATCCAGAACGAGGCGCGGTGTGGGCCCTCATAGACAAACAACATGCCCGCCATCAGTGGCATCCGGGGCACATTCATCAGGCCCTGCGACCGTTCCGGGCCGGTGTCAGCGACCAACACATTGAAACTCGCGTGGCCCCAGGCACCGGTCACAGTGACTCGGTCGTCAGAGCAGGCCGCAGCCCCCCCCGCGAGCAGGCAAAAAACCACGCAAGCGCGAATCAACGCTCGGCCTCGACTGCGTCCCGCACCGCTGCATCCCAGGTCAAGACCTCGGTCGCCATCCGGCCGCGTTTGCCATCAATGATCCGCAGGCAGACCGCCTCGCCGGGTTGCAGATCGGCAAGACCGGATTTGCGGACAATTTCGATATGCACAAACACGTCTTCATTCAGACCAAAGACATTGGCAAAACCGAATCCTTTGGACTTGTCGAACCACTTGACCCGGGCGGGTTCCAGCGGACGGTTGGCCAGTGTCTCCGGGTCAATGTTGACCAGATCACTTAACCCCGGACCCAACGGCTGTTCAGGCGGCTGGATTGATACCACGGCGACAGCCTGCACACCCCTGTCGGTGCGTTGCACTGTCACCTCGATACCCGAGCCATCGGCCACGGAACTTTGTCCAAAGTTCCGCAACACATTGGCATGAAGCAGTATGTCCGGCCCCCCGTCATCGGCTATGACAAATCCAAAGCCTTTGGCAGGATCGAACCACTTGACGTGGCCGTGAACGGCACGCACTAAATCCGGATCGTCGCTATTCATTCTCGTTCTTCCAAGGCCAAGAGCCCCCCATCGGACCCAGACCGTCGTGAGGATAACAAACCGTTTATCGACCAGGAAATCAAGTGAACACCCCTACTTAACGTGAGGTTGACGTTGCAATCAAGGGTTCAATCGCGAAATTTTCCAAGCGTTATCAGTCGTTTCGCGCGACCATTTGAAACGATCGTGCAATCGGAAGGCTCCATCGGCCCAAAACTCGATCTCCAGTGGCAGAATCCTGTAACCGCCCCAGTGCGCTGGCCTGCCAGGATTGACCCCATGGGTCAGCGACATTTGCGCGACGCGGGCCATCAATGCCCCCCGCGAAGCCAATGGGCGCGACTGATCCGAGGCCCAGGCCCCCAGCCTGCTTTGCAAGGATCGCGAGCGATAATAGGCATCCGCCTTTGGCCCGTCTTCGCGTAACACCAACCCGCGGACCCTGATCTGCCGGGCCAGCGATTTCCAATGCATCACAAAGGCCGCCTTGCCTGCGCCATCCAGTTCCTGTGCCTTTTGGCTTTGATAATTGGTATAAAACACAAAGGCATCCGCCTCGATCTCTTTGAGCAGGACCATGCGGACATTGGGCAGTCCATCCGCATCCACAGTGGCCAGGGCGATCGCGTTGTGGTCATTGGGTTCGCGCAACATGGCCTCAGCCAACCAGGTCTGTGCCAGCGCAAAGGGATCGTCGCCCGCAAATATTCCGCTTCGGTCTGTCATCATGGCCGTCTTCTTAGTCCTATCGCTTATACTTCGCCAGATCACACTCAAGCCCTGGGTGACCTCCCTGCCGCTCTTGATGCATGCCGGGCAATCGCCTACACCGGGCCAAGATAGGGGCGCACAAGCGCGCCACAATACCGTGTTCAAGCTGAAGTGAAGCGGTTGCGACGAATTGGGCGAAGGGGATTTTGATGACATCGGAACTTATGCGGGGCAAACGCGGGCTGATCATGGGCCTTGCGAACGATAAATCCATCGCCTGGGGGATCGCGCGGGCTTGTGCCGACGCCGGCGCCGAACTGGCGTTTTCGTATCAGGGCGATGCGTTGCTGAAACGGGTGACGCCGTTGGCCGCCGAAGTCGGATCAAACATCGTGCTACCCTGCGATGTAGGCGACATGACATCGGTGGATCAGCTGTTCGCCGATCTGGCCAAGCGCTGGGACCACCTTGACTTCGTGGTGCATGCCATTGGTTTTTCTGACAAAAACGAATTGCGCGGGCGTTATGTCGACACCTCCCGGGCCAATTTCCTGATGAGCATGGACATCTCGGTCTATTCGTTCACCGCCGTGGTCAAACGTGCGTCCGAAATGATGAAACCGGGTGGGTCGGCCCTGACCCTGACCTATTATGGTGCCGAAAAGGTCATGCCGCATTACAATGTGATGGGCGTGGCCAAAGCAGCACTTGAGGCATCAGTGCGCTATCTGGCCGAAGATCTGGGCAAGGACGGCATCCGCGTCAACGCGATTTCGGCGGGGCCGATCAAGACGCTGGCCGCCAGCGGCATTGGCGATTTCCGTTACATCATGAAATGGAACGAGTTGAATTCACCGCTGCGCCGCAACGTGACCCAGGAAGAGGTCGGCAAAGCCGCCTTGTATCTGTTGTCGGATCTGGGGTCGGGCACCACCGGGGAAAACCTGCATGTTGATGCGGGCTATCATGTGGTGGGGATGAAGGCAGTAGACGCGCCCGATATCGATGTGGTCACCGGGCGCAAGGAATGACACTGGCGGCGTTCATCGCGGTCGCAACCTTGCTGACCATGGGTGCCGTCAGCCCGGGCCCAGCCGTGTTGATGTCGGCGCGGACCGGAGTAACCGAAGGTTTGCGCACGGGCTTTTTTCTGGCGATTGGTATTGGACTTGGTGCCGTATTCTGGTCCGTGCTGGCCTTGTTGGGTCTGGCGGTCCTGTTCAAAATCGCCCCGGCCCTGCTGTGGGTCTTCAAGATCGCGGGCGGGCTGTATCTGGTCTGGATGGCCTGGGGCATGTGGCGGCACGCGTCCGAGCCCCTGCCGGACATGACCGACATTCCTCCACGGTCCGCCCTGTCGGCCTTTCGGCTGGGGTTATTCACGCAGTTGTCGAACCCAAAGCCTGCGGTCCTGCTGAGTGCCTTATTTATCGGTACGGTCCCGCCCGCGACGCCACTTTGGGTGCTTGCGTCACTGCTGACCTATCTGTTCTTGGTCGAGACGACATGGAACACGGTCGTGGCCAGAATCTTTTCGTTTCAATCCACCCGGCGCGCTTATACTGGAGCCAAATCGTGGATTGACCGCGCGTTTGGTGGCCTGCTCGCCGCTTTGGGCGTTATGATCGCCCTGACATGAAGGAATCCACTTTGCCGAACCCCTCCGCCCCCAAAACGTCTGAACGCCTGCCGCATGAGAAGGGCTTTCATATCAGCTGGGACCAGATTCACCGCGACAGCCGGGCGCTGGCCTGGCGGCTGGATGGGCACGGGCCTGACAATGGGGCGTGGCGGGCCGTCGTGGCGATCACCCGTGGCGGCATGGCCCCGGCGATGATCGTCGCGCGCGAG
>JANOMH010000568.1:0-6531 GCA_031420215.1 Rhodobacterales bacterium
CTAGGATGTAACAGTTCTTCTGTCTGTTGTGCTTTGGGTTTCAGAGAAACCGAAAGCCGTCCAAACAGTGAAGCTGACACCGGTCATCGAACTCCCTGATCTCCCATCGCCTTGCGGCTACTTGAGGAGGAATTCTACCGGCGCGATATGTAAGGGATGATCCATCGAACTGAACCAAACCGCCCACATATCTCTTCAGATACTAAAGATTTCAAAGAGCGTTGAGACAAAATCTACAGGGAGCGCCTTTTCTTGTTTGGCGCGCCCCGCCTTCAGTGCCTCGAATTTCGTTTCGCGTTTCGTTACCGTTCGTTTCCGTCTGGTCCGCTTTCCGCTCCGTGTCTGCATCACTGCGTCTCCGGTGAGGGGGGTTCTACGGTTAGTGCACGGTGCCCGCAACCCCTTTTTTCAAGAAATTCGCATTTTTTGTGACAATCCCGATTTTCCTTTGTTTTTATATGGTTAGCGCAACTTTTGGTCGTGAACCTTAGGTCCGTTCGCAATTTTGTTAGGCGGCGCGCGAACAAAAACACTACATTTTGGGTCATCCACAGACTTACCCCCAAGAGAGCCGATCATGCTTTGGCACACAAAAGGCCGGTCCTGATGGACCGGCCTTTGTTTTGATGGATTCGGACAGTGGATTCGCCCGAATCTTGGCTTTCGGTTCCGACTCAGGCCGTGACGGACCGCGCAGGCCACCGGATTCGCGTGGCGAGCAGCCCCAGAATGATCAGCAAGTAGACCAAAGGCTCGGTCTGCCAGCCTTTCACCAGCCAAACATAATGCACGCCCGCCAGAATCGCCGCCGGATAGGTCAGCTTGTGCAGCTTGCGCCAGTTCATCCCGCCAAGTTTGCGCAGCGCCCAGTTGTTCGAGGTCAGCACCAGCGGAAACAGCAGCACAAACGCCCCCATCCCGAAGGTCACATAGGGCCGCTTCACAATATCCGCCCAGACCCGCGCGAACGTGCCCACATCCAGCACCGCCCAGACCGTGAAATGCGCCAGCACCAGAAAGAACGCCGTCACCCCTATCGCGCGGCGGAACTTCAACAGGTTCAGCCCGGTGTATTTGCGCAGTGGCGTGACCAGCAGCCCGGCGATCAGCAGCTTAAGCGCCATCGCCCCATATTCACGCTCCAGCAGGTTGATCGGGTCCACCCCGATCTTGCCCGTGGCCGCCAGATAGAACTCCCACGACGCATAAGCCGCCCCTACTATATAGAGAGGCCACGCCGGAACCTTCTTTAGAACCCCATTCACAGAACCCACGATATCCATCAGTAGTCCACCGACAGGTCCATGCCTTCATACAGGCTGGCGACTTCGGCCTCGTAGCCGTTGAACATCAACGTATCCTCGCGCCCGCCAAACAACCCGCCGCCAATCGGGCGGTGGCTGGCCTGTGACCAGCGCGGGTGATCCACGGTTGGGTTCACATTACTATAAAAGCCATACTCGCCGGCGTTCAGCATGTTCCAGGTGGTTGGCGGCATTTCCTCTTGCAGCGTGATGCGGATGATCGCCTTGATCGACTTGAACCCGTATTTCCACGGCGTGACCAACCGGATCGGCGCGCCGTTCTGGTTCGGCATCGGTTCGCCGTAAATGCCGGTGGCCAACAGGGTCAGCGGGTGCATCGCCTCGTCCAGCCGCAACCCCTCGACATAAGGGAACGGAATGACGCCACGATTGACGCCGGGCATGACATCGGGCTGCATGTCGGTTTCAAAAGCGACGAACTTGGCGTTCGACTGCACGCCGACCTTGGCCAGCACATCGGCCAGCTCGACCCCGTTCCACGGCACGATCATCGACCAGGCCTCGACACAGCGGAAACGGTAGATCCGTTCTTCGACGGTCAACCCGTCCAGCAGATCGGCCAAAGCGTAATCGCCGGGATTATCGACCAACCCGTCAACCTTGATCGACCAGGGCGAGGTGCGCATCGCGCCCGCGTTGGCAGCGGGGTCCTCTTTGCCGGTGCCGAACTCATAGTAGTTGTTGTAGTTCGAAATCTCTTCGATCGTATTGGGCACCAGCGCGTCCTGCGCCCGCGCCATTCCGGCGATATTGGCAACGCCCAGGCCAGCAGCGCCCGCGATCAATTGGCGGCGGTTCATGAAAAGCCCCTTTGGGGTCACGTCCGCCCGGGTCAGGGTATTGGTCCAGCGATTGGCCATCTTGCCACTCCTTATATAGGTCGCGCATCATTCATTGCGGGCATGTATATAGAAGAGGTGTTGAAACCGGCGTAACTTTGGCGTTGGGCGGCTGTAACAATGCGTGATCGGCTCTGCGGGCATTGCCGATAACGACTGATCACAAGTTCTGGCATGATCGTGACTGGAAATCAGAAAACCCGTTGGCTTAGGTCGCAGGCCATTTTGGTCAAGTTTGGTCGGCAAGAATCCCCGGTGATCCAACCCGCCGAACCCCACGTTTCCAAAACGATGCCAGCCAAGGCATCCAAGCAAACTTGGGAGACTTCATATGTTCCGTCGTACCTTTCTGTCATTGACAGCTGTATCCATGCTGGCCGTCGGCCCGGCATTTGCCGAAAGCCACACCATGGACATCGTCGACACCGCCGTTGCCGCTGGGAACTTTACCACGCTGGCCGCAGCATTGACCGCCGCCGGTCTGGTCGAAACGCTCAAGGGCGAGGGCCCGTTCACCGTGTTCGCCCCGACGGATGAGGCGTTTGCCGCCCTGCCCGCCGGCACTGTCGAGGCATTGCTGGCCGATCCGGAAGCTTTGGCCAAAATCCTGACTTATCACGTGATCTCGGGCCATGTGCTGTCCACCGACCTGAGCAACGGCATGACCACCGCCACTGTGAATGGTGCCGATGTGACCATCATGACCGAAGGCGGCGTAATGGTGAATGATGCCAACGTCACCGCTGCCGACATCATGGCGTCGAATGGCGTGATCCACGTCATCGACAAGGTCATCATGCCTCCGATGTAAGTCGCCTCTGCGCGTGGGTTTCACCCACCCTACGTCATTGGCGTAGGGTGGGTGAAACCCACGTGCCCCTTTAATGCAACACGGCATCCTGCGGCTTGGTCCGGTTCGAGCCGGACAATCGGTTGCCGACCAATAGCCCATCCGCCCCAGCGCTGACCTGCACCGTGTCGCCGTCCTTCACATCACCCGACAGGATCATGCCCGCCAACTGATCCTGCAAGGTCCGCTGGATCACCCGTTTCAACGGCCTTGCGCCAAACACCGGGTCATAGCCTTCTTCAGCCAGCCATTTGCGGGCACCATCGTCCAGATCAAGGCTAATCTTGCGCCCGGACAACCGCGCCTCCAGCTTTTTCAGCTGAATCGACACGATCCCGGCCATATCCGCGCGGACCAGCCGGTCAAAGATGATCGTCTCGTCCAGCCGGTTCAGAAATTCGGGCCGGAAATGCACCCGGACCGCATCCATCACATCGCGCTTGGCATCTGATGCATCGGCGCCATCGGGCAACATGCTCAGTGCCTGCGCCCCAAGGTTAGAGGTCAGCACGATCAAGGTCTGCTTGAAGTCAACCTTACGGCCATGCCCATCGGTCAACACGCCGTCGTCCAAGACCTGCAACAGGATGTTGAACACATCCGGATGTGCCTTTTCAACCTCGTCAAACAAGACCACCTGATACGGGCGGCGGCGCACAGCCTCGGTCAAAACCCCGCCCTCTTCATAGCCGACATAGCCCGGCGGGGCACCGATCAGGCGCGAGACGGCGTGTTTCTCCATGAACTCGGACATATCAATCCGCACCATGGCGTTGTCGTCGTCAAACAGAAACGCGGCCAGCGCCTTGGTCAGTTCGGTTTTGCCCACGCCGGTCGGGCCCAGAAACAGGAACGATCCCAAAGGCCGCCCTTCATCATTCAGCCCGGCACGCGCCCGGCGAACGGCATTCGACACAGCGCGAACAGCCGTGCGCTGGCCAATCACCCGCTTGCCGATTTCCTCTTCCATCCGCAGCAGCTTGTCCCGCTCGCCCTCCAGCATCCGGCTGGTCGGGATACCGGTCCAGCGTTCAACGACCTCGGCAATCTGTTCGGGGCGCACGGTTTCCTCAACCTGCAAGCCGTCCTCTTGCGCCTCGGCCAGAACCAACTGCTTTTCCAATGCCGGGATCACACCATATGACAGCTCACCGGCTTTGGCGAGGTTGCCGGCCCGCTTGGCAATCTCCAGATCTCCCCGCGCCTGCTCCAGCTTTTCCTTGATCTCGCGTGCGGCCTGCAACTTGTCGCGCCCCGCCTGCCAGGCGGCAGTCAGTCCAGCCGACTTCTCCATCAGCCCGGACAGGTCCAGTTCGATCTTGTCCAGCCGGTCACGGCTGGCGGCGTCATCCTCTTTCTTGAGCGCTTCAGCTTCGATCTGCTTTTGCATGATCTCACGGTCCAGCGCGTCCAACTCCTCGGGCTTGCTGTCCACCTCCATCCGTAAACGGCTGGCGGCCTCGTCCATCAGGTCAATCGCCTTGTCCGGCAAAAACCGATCCGTGATATAGCGGTGGCTCAGCGTGGCAGCAGCGACCAAAGCCGAGTCCGAAATCCGCACCCCATGGTGCAATTCATACTTTTCCTTGATCCCGCGCAGAATGCTGATCGTGTCCACAACGGTTGGTTCCTCAACCATGATCGGCTGAAACCGGCGGGCCAAAGCCGCGTCTTTTTCTACATATTTGCGGTATTCATCCAGGGTGGTGGCCCCGATGCAATGCAACTCGCCCCGTGCGAGCGCCGGCTTGATCAGGTTCGCGGCATCCATCGCGCCATCGGCTTTGCCTGCCCCAACAAGGGTGTGCATTTCGTCGATGAACAGGATGATTTCACCCGCGGCAGATTCGATCTCTTTCAGGACGGATTTCAACCGTTCCTCAAACTCGCCGCGATATTTCGCTCCGGCAATCAGGGCACCCATGTCCAGCGCCATCAACTGTTTGTTACGCAGGGATTCCGGCACATCGCCGTTGATGATGCGCAAGGCCAGCCCTTCGGCAATCGCGGTTTTGCCGACGCCGGGTTCACCGATCAGCACCGGGTTATTCTTGGTCCGGCGCGACAAAACCTGCATCGACCGGCGAATTTCCTCGTCGCGGCCAATAATCGGGTCGATCTTTCCCTGACGGGCCGCCTCGGTCAGGTCGCGGGCATATTTCTTCAGCGCTTCATAGCTGTCCTCGGCACTGGCACTATCGGCAGTGCGGCCCTTGCGGACTTCATTAATCGCAGAATTCAGCCCCTGGGCGGTCACGCCACCCAAATCAAGCGCATCCTTGGCTTTGGACTTTACCATAGCCAGGGCCATAAGCATCCGCTCCAAAGGCACAAAACTATCGCCCGCCTTTGTGGCCAGCTTCTCGGCCTCGTCCAACACCTTGCCAGTCGAAGTATCCAGAAAAATCTGCCCCGCATCGCCGGTCACTTTCGGCAGTTTGGCGACCGCCAGATCGACCGCCTCGCGGACGCGGGGGGCACTGGCCCCGGAGGCATTGATCAGATTGGCGGCCAATCCTTCTGCATCATCCATCACCGCTTTCAGCAGGTGTTCGGGAAGCAAACGCTGGTGGTTTTCGCGGGTCGCAATGGTCTGGGCAGCCTGAATGAAACCGCGCGACCGTTCCGTGAACTTTTCTAAGTTCATGGCAGTTCTCCTTTGTGACAGCGCCCGCATGTTGGACCGCCCGCAGATGCAGCACGGTCCGGGTTCGGGCCTATGTACAACAGATGGGAAAGGCAATTAGTTGCACAAGATGTGATCGGGCAAAAATCTATTGCAGCGCCGCCAAAGCCCGGCGCATCGCAGCAACTTTTTCGCGTTCGGTTTCGCGGCGCATGGCCGGGGTAAAGCCCATCGCAACGGCCCGTGGGTTCTGCGGGTGTTCTGCCGCACAAGAGGCATGGACCTGCTCTACCGGCAACAGTGCCAGCAATGCAGCTACATTCTCTGCCGTAATCCCCGATCCGGGCATGATTTCAATCCGGCCTCGTGCCCGGTCAAACATCGCCCGCAGCTTGCCCAAACCATCCACCGCCCGCAGCGCCCCGCCCGAAGTCAGGATCCGGTCAAACCCCAGGGCAATCGCAGTTTCGACCGCCTCGACCGGATCGGGGGTCAGGTCGATGCAGCGGTGCAGGACCTTTTGCGCAGCGGGACCAGCCTGATCGAGCAGCTTTTTCAACACCTTGGTATCCAGCCGCCCATCCGGGCGATTGGCACCGATGACAACGCCATCCACGCCCATCTCCATCGCTTCGTCGATCTCGGCCTGCATGTGGTCCACCTCGTAGGCGGTCCAGACAAAATCACCGGGGCGGGGCCGGATCATCGCTACCGCCGGAATCCCCTCAACCCCCGCCTGCACCATCAATGACGTGGTCGGCGTCACCCCACCCAAAGCAAGGGCAGAACATAACTCGACCCGGTCAGCGCCACCTTTTATCGCGGCCATCAGCCCAAGTGGGCTATCCACACAAACTTCTAACTGCATCAGCGCTGCATCCCTTCGCTTGA
>JANOMH010000569.1:0-1738 GCA_031420215.1 Rhodobacterales bacterium
TGGCCCGTCTTGCCCGTGCTTTGGGCGAATTGATCGTGGACGGCGTCGATACCACCATCCCGCTGTTTCACGCACTGCTGGCAGAACCCGATGTGCAGGCCGGAAACTACACGATCCATTGGCTGGAACATTGGCTGGCAAATCACTTCGCGGCCCCGTGACCAACCCGACACTGACCCCGGAATTGCTGTTAAAGGCCTATGCCAACGGGGTGTTTCCGATGGCCGAACACCGGACCGATGAAGACATATTCTGGGTCGATCCGCAGCGCCGCGGGGTGTTTGAACTGGACCGGTTCCACATCTCGCGCAGCTTGGCCCGGACGATCAATGCCGGCCGGTTCAGGGTGACAACAGATCAGGCCTTTGCGCTGGTTGTCGCCGGATGCGCCGACCGGTCAGAGACCTGGATCAACGCGACAATTGCGCATCTTTACAGCCAGTTGCATGGTATGGGTAAGGCCCATTCGGTCGAAATATGGGACGACACCGACTTGGTCGGCGGCGTTTATGGCGTCACTTTAGGGGCGGCTTTTTTTGGTGAAAGCATGTTTTCACGCCGGACCGATGCATCCAAACTCGCCCTGGCCTATCTGGTGGACAGGTTGCGACTGGGTGGGTTTACCCTGTTTGACACCCAATTCCTCACCCCACATCTGGCCAGTCTGGGGGCGATAGAAATCAGCCGTGCCGAATATCGCAAACGGTTGCGTGCCGCCCTGGTGCTGGACGCCGATTTCAACCGCGCCGGGGCCGTTCCCGCCGCTTACGATGTGCTGCAGCGCAACGCCCAAACATCGTAACGCGGGTGATCCATCGCGTTCAGCGCCGGGGATGAAGCGACCATCCAGCCGGAAAACACCGGATCAGCCGCCGCGCGGTAATGGATCGTCAGATGTTCAAACGCATCGCCCGAAGGGTTATCCGTCGGAAACCGGCAATCATCCAGCGTAACCGTCAGCGCCCCCATCGACCCGGTCTGCCCCCGCGTCAACTCCAGATCGACTGTCGCGCCAGAGGTTTTGTCCAGCACCCGCACAACCCCGCCGGATGCATCTGTCGCATTCGCGGTCACTGTGGTTTGTTCGGCCAGCCCGGCCGTCGCGGCACAGATCAGGCACAGCGCTAAAACCCGCATCATGGTGTCGCCGGCGCCGAACCGCCCACGTATTTCAGCAGCAGATCCAACAGACTGACCGCCCCTTGGGTGTCCACAATCTCGGCTCCATCGGCCAGATTACCCAGTGATCCGCCCGGCACCAGTTCGATGTAATTGCCCCCGAGCAACCCTTCGGATGCGACAACAGCCGTGCTGTCATCGGGGATCGGCACCGACCGGTCCAATGAAAACACCGTATCGGCGCGATAAGTTTCAGGGTTCAACGCCGTAGCCGTGACCGTGCCGATCTTGACCCCGGCCAGTTTCACATCGGTGCCCACCGTCACCCCTTCAATCGACCGAAAGCTGGCAGTCAGGGTGAAATCGCCACCATCGCGGCCAAAGCCGGTGGCCTGTGCGGCATAGGTCAGGAACCCGGCCGCAACGACCAGAACCACCGCACCGACGATTACCTCCGAGGCGTTTTCGCGCAACTGTCCACCCTTTCGACAAGCTTGGGCCACAGTTACCTGCCAATTGCCACAGGGTCCAGCGCCCAAACCAGCCTGCATTGGCGACAGAGCCCGAAATCGCAGCGGTCTGTGCGCTGCCCCGCGATTAGCGGCAAATTGTCAGGACA
>JANOMH010000570.1:0-8319 GCA_031420215.1 Rhodobacterales bacterium
TCGCCTCGGCCGAAACGCGGAGCAGCTCGTCATAAGTCGGGATCGACAGGACCCGGTCCACCGGTCCGCCCAGAACCTTTTCCATCACCGAATTGCGGACATGGACCATCTGGATGTCGCAGTCGAACGGAATGCCGACCAGCTTGCCACCGAAATAGCCGTAGTTCAGCCGGTACGTGTCGTGGAAATCATCCAGCGGCAGCGCCCATTTGGCGGCATAGTCATCCAGCGGGGCCAAGAAGCCCGGGCCAGCGAAATCGCCCAGCCAGGCCGAGAAGAACTGCAACGCGTCGAATGACGCATTGCCGGAAATGAACTCGGCAATCGCCTTATCATAGATGCTGTCATCGGGGATCGGAACCAGTTCCACCTTAATGCCGGACAGGGCTTCGAACGGCACAAGCGCCACAACGGCGGATTCCTGGTCAGCTGCGCCGATGGCAAAGCGCACCGTGGTGCCAGCTAGTTCCGAGCGGACCTTTTCCCAATCGACGGTGCGGATCCAGTCTTTCGCCGGGTCCCAAAGCGGAGTGTTGTCGAGGTTGTACAGCTTGCGATAGTCCGCACGGACGTAGCCTTCGACCGAGATCCCGTCGAGAACCGACTGGATGTCAGGCAGATGCGAGTCAGCAAGCGCTGGCAGCGCGAAACCTGCCGGGACCGAAGCCATACCGACTGCGGCACCCGTCGTTCGCAGGAACGACCGGCGAGACAGACCCTTTAAAGATGTATTCATTCTTAATTCCTCCCTTGGCGTCATTGTAAGTGGATCACTGCCGCACTGTAGAACTTCGGCTGTAAACGTCACTGAAAATCGACGTCTTAAAGCGCCGCAAAGTGAACTTTTATTCCACATGAAAAGTATAAGTGCGGAAATTGCTTTCTGTCAACGTAGTTCAGGTGGCTTATCACCGCGTTGAACCGCGAACTTTTAGTTGACAGAAACTTAAATGTTCGTTTGCTTTGGGAAAACCTTCCAAGAGAATTGCAATGCCCACGAATGTCGCCCTGACGGGGCTTGCCAAGAATTTGGCAGCACGCGCTGATACTGGCAAGCCTGTCCGCATTGGTCTGGTCGGCGCGGGCGAGATGGGCACCGACATTGTAAGTCGTGTCGCCCACATGCAGGGTATAGTAATTGGCGCGATCAGTGAATTGAACCCGCAGGCGGCGGGAAGGTCGGTGACGATTGCTTACGGCGACCCCGACCGCGCTGTTGCGACCGACACCACCGATGCATTGAATGCCGCGATTGAATCCGGCCGCATTGCCACCACACAAAAGGTTGAAACCCTGCTGGAGTCCGGGTTGATCGACGTGGTGATAGACGCCACCGGGATCCCGTCGGTTGGGGCCGAAATCGGTCTTGCAGCAATGGAGCGCGGCAAGCATCTGGTGATGATGAACGTTGAAGCCGACGTCACCATCGGCGCCTATCTGCGATCTGAGGCCGAACGGCTGGGCGTGATCTATTCGCTGGGCGCGGGCGATGAGCCGTCGTCCTGCATGGAGTTGATCGAATTCGTTTCCGCCATGGGCCACCGCATCATCAGCGCGGGCAAGGGCAAGAACAACCCGCTGAACTTTGACGCAACGCCGGACACCTACACCGAAGAAGCCGTTCGCCGTCACATGAACCCGCGCATGCTGGTGGAATTTGTGGATGGATCAAAAACCATGGTGGAAATGGCGGCCATCGCCAATGCCACCGGGCTGATTCCCGACCGTCCGGGCATGCACGGCCCGGCCTGTTCGCGCGATGAGTTGAACAAAGTGCTGATCCCGGCCTCGGCAGGGGGCGTTTTGTCCTCAGACGCGGGCCGGGTGGATTACACTATCGGCAAGGGCGTGGCCCCCGGCGTGTTCGTGGTGGCCGAAATGGATCACCCGCGTATCCGCGAACGCATGGAAGACCTGAAGATGGGCGAAGGCCCCTATTTCACCTTTTTCCGCCCCTATCACCTGACCTCGTTGGAAGTGCCGCTGACCTGCGCCCGCGTCGTTCTGTATGGCAAGGCCGATATGGTGCCGATGCCGCGCCCGGTGGCCGAGGTTTGTGCCGTGGCCAAGAAAGACATGGGCGTGGGTGAAACGCTGGACCAGATCGGCTAATATTGCTCCCGCGCCTGGATCATGCCCGCGCCAGAGGCGCGCGACGCCGGGGCGATCCCCTGCGGGTTGTTGACCGGGGCAAAGGTGACCGCCCCGATCCGGAAAGGCGATCTGATCACCCGCGCCAATGCGGCGGTGCCCGCAAATTCCAAGATCGCGATCCTGCGGGCGCGGCAAGACGCCATGTTGGGGTTGTGACCATGGCGCACGCAGCCCTTGCCCCCGATAACCGCCCCTTCGCCATCCGGCAATACTCGCCCGCCCAGTTGCGCGAGGCCCTGAAACGGATGTATCTGATCCGCCGGTTTGAGGAAGGCGCCGAAGACAGCTACACCCGTGGCCTGATCCACGGCACCATGCATCTGTCGATCGGGCAAGAGGCCAGCGCGATGGCCACCTGCATCGAGTTGACCGATGCTGACAAGATCACCTCGACACACCGGGGGCACGGCCATTGCATTGCCAAAGGCGCGGACGTGGGCCGGATGTTTGCCGAGTTCTTTGGCAAAGAGACCGGCTATTGCCACGGGCGGGGCGGGTCGATGCACATTGCCGATATCAAGACCGGCAATCTTGGGGCCAATGGCATTGTCGGCGGCGGGTTGCCGATTGCCGTGGGGGCGGCGCTGTCGGCCAAGCGGTTGGGAAAATCCGATGTCACGGTTTGCTTTTTCGGTGACGGGGCCAACAACGAGGGCGCATTCCATGAGGCGCTGAATATGGCGTCTGTGTGGAAGTTGCCGGTCATTTTCGTTTGTGAAAACAATGGCTACGGCATGTCTACCTCAACCGCGCGGTCAACGGCTGTGAAACATATTGCAGACCGTGCAGTGGCTTATTCGATGCCCGGCATCACCGTGGATGGCAACGATTTTTCCGCCGTATCCGAAGCGCTTCATGTGGCGATTGCCCGCGCGCGCGCAGGCGACGGGCCCAGCCTGGTGGAAAACCTGACCTACCGCTGGCGCGGACATTCCAAATCCGACCGCAACCGGTATCGCAGCAAGGAAGAGATTGAGGACTGGATGACGCGCGACCCGATTGCGCGGTTTCAGGCCGAGTTGATTGCGCATGGCATCCTGGACGCGGCAGGGGCAGAGGCGATTGCCGAGGCGGCGATTGCAGACGTGCAGGCAGGCATCGCCTTTGCCAAGGCCGGGCCCGCGCCGGATGTGTCCGAAGTCACGCGCTATGTCTACGCGGAGCAATAAGATGAACGCCATCACCCCTGATCAAGCCACGCGCACGCTGTCTTATGCCGAAGCCATCCGTGAGGCGATGGCCATCGCGATGGAGGCTGATCCCACCGTCATTCTGATGGGCGAGGATATCGGCGTCTATGGCGGGGCGTTTCAGGTTACCCTTGATCTGGTGGACAAGTTCGGCCCCGACCGGGTGATGGACACGCCGATTTCCGAACTTGGCGGGGCGGGTGTGGCGGTTGGGGCGGCGCTGACGGGGCTAAAGCCGATCTTTGAGTTCCAGTTCTCGGACTTCGCCATGCTGGCGATGGAGCAGATCGTCAATCAGGCGGCAAAACTGCGCTATATGCTGGGCGGCGAGGCCTCGGTTCCGGTGGTGTTCCGGCTGCCGTCCGGGTCTGGCACCGGGGCTGCGGCGCAGCACAGTCAAAGCATCGAGGCGTGGTTTGGCCATGTGCCGGGGCTGAAGGTGCTGCAACCGTCAACCCCCGAAGATGCCAAAGGCATGTTGCTGGCCGCGTTGGCAGACCCCGATCCGGTGATGATTTTTGAACATAAGCTATTGTACAAAATGAAGGGCCATGTGCCGGCGGGCAGTTACCTGACCCCCATTGGCAAGGCCGCTGTGCGTCGCGAAGGCCGGGATGTGACCATCGTTGCAGGCTCGATCATGGTGCACCGCGCGCTGGAGGCGGCGGAAAGGCTGGCCGCCGACGGACTCAGCGCCGAAGTGATCGACCTGCGGTCTATCCGGCCTATCGACCGTGACACCATCCTTACTTCGGTGCGCAAGACCGGCCGGCTGATGGTGGTCTATGAGGGGGTCAAAGCCTTTGGCGTCGGCGCAGAAATCAGTGCAATGGTTGCCGAAAGCGATGCGTTCGATTTTCTGGATGCGCCGATTATTCGCCTTGGGGCTGCCGATGCGCCGGTGCCCTACAACCCCGATCTGGAACGCGCGTCAGTCCCACAGGTCGAGACAATCGAGGCCGCCGCCCGCCGCCTGACCCGCCGCGAGGTTTAAGATGCCGGTAGAAGTGATCTTGCCCAAGGTCGATATGGACATGACACACGGCACCCTTGCCGTCTGGCACGTGGCCGAGGGCGCAAGCGTGGCCCAAGGGGCCGCTCTGTTCGACATCGAGACTGACAAGGCGGCGATGGAGGTGGAAGCCCCGGCGACCGGCACCTTGCACCACATCACGGCACACCCCGGTGACAAAGTGGCGGTTGGCACTGTAATCGGCTGGCTTTACGCCGAAGGTGAGGCGGTTGCAGCGGCCCCATCTGCGCCGGTGGCAACAGCCCCGGTGCAAGACACAGGCCCGAAGGTCGCAGAGCGCGCGATTGTCGCAAGCCCCGCAGTGATACCGGATGATGCTCCGTCGCCGCGCGCAACCCCGGCGGCCCGGATCGCCGCACGCGGCGCAGGCGTGGCGCTGGAGGCTGTGCCGGGATCGGGGCCGTTGGGCCGGGTGCAGCGCGATGACATAGCGGCATTTTTGCAGGCAGCGACCCCGATCACCGGTCCGGGCATTTGGGCCCCCGAACCGGGCCCGCTGCATGTCAGTCACCGTAGCGGCCACGGTGTGCCGATCGTGTTGATCCACGGCTTTACCGCCGACAGCCAGTCTTGGGCACCGTTTGAAAAGGCCCTTGGGCCAAAGCGTCCGCTGATCCGCATTGATTTACCGGGGCATGGCAAATCGCCCAAACGCCGCGTTTCCAGCTTTGCCGAATTGGCGCGGATGATGGTTGAGGCGTTTGACAATGCCACCCGTGATCAGGACGCCGTGCATCTGGTGGGGCATTCTCTGGGCGGTGCTTTGGCGATTGCGCTGGCCGATATCCGGGGTCGCAAAGTGGCCAGTTTATCCTTGATCGCGCCTGCCGGTCTTGGACCCGAGATTGACGCCGATGCCCTTGGCGGGATCGCGCGCGCCAGCCGCACCGAAAGCCTTGCCCCTTGGTTGCGGCGTTTGACCGCCACGCCGGAAGGGATCAGTGACGACTACGCCCGCGCCGCGATGGCCGCCCGTAAAGACCCCGCACTGCGCGCCGCGCAGGCCGATATGACGGCGGCCCTTTTCCCCGATGGGGTGCAGGCCTTTGACCTGCGCGCCGCCATCGCACGGCTGGACAGTCCAACCCAGATCTTGTGGGGACGACAAGATCATATCGTTCCCTATCGTCATGCCCTTGCCGCGAGCGGTGATTTCGCTATTCATCTGCTGAACGGTGCGGGCCATGTGCCGCAAATCGAATGCCCGGATCGGGTGGCGCGGATTGTGCAACGTCTGATCATGGGAGCAGACGCGCCCATTTGAACCACCGGAAGGAAGCCATATGCCGCCTGCCACGCCGTCAGCCGGGGCCCAAAGTGAAACCGACCGGCTGCGCGCAAGGGCGGTTTGGCTGTACCATGTTGAAGGCCTGACCCAGAACGACATTGCCACGCAGTTGAATGTCAACCGGGTCATGGTTGTGCGGCTTTTGGCAGATGCACGGCGGCGCAACGAGGTGCGGGTCACAATTTCTGCCCCGCTGACCGAATTGATGCAGGTAGAGCGAGAACTTGAAATTCATTACGGCATCGGACGCGTGATTGTCGCACCATTTTCCGATCCTGACGGCGACCCCGTCAAAGTAATCGCCGCCGCCGCCGGGGCCTTCATATCGGCGGAAATGAAGGCCGGAATGACCGTTGGCGTGGGGTGGGGGCGCACGCTTTACAACACGTTGCCGTTTATCTCGGCCGAAACTTTGGAAGATTTTCGGGTTGTGTCGTTGCTGGGGGGCATCGCGGCCGCGCGTCGTTTTAATCCCGCTGAATTTGCCTGGCAATTTGCGGAACTGTTTCAGGGCGAGGGGTTTTTGATTCCCGCCCCTGCGGTTGTCGACAGCCCGGAAACAAAACACGCGCTGCTGGAACGATGTGGCCTGTCGTCAATTTTTGAAATGGCCGACAAACTTGACATGGCGTTGCTGTCGGTGGGGGGCATCACCACGCTAACCACCAGCTATCGCACCGGCTATCTTTCAGAAGCAGATCGCCGGTCGTTGATTGAGGCAGGAGCGGTCGGCGATGTGCTTTATAACTTTATCGACTCCGCTGGAAATGTGGTTGATCACGAAGTTAACAGCCGGGTGATTTCAGCCAACCTTGCCCGGTTGCGCCGAACGCCGGAACGCGTGCTGATCTCGGGCGGGAAAGACAAACTCGTGGCGCTGAAAGCCGCAATCCAGACGCTTGCGCCAACTGTTTTGGTAACCGACGAATATTCTGCCCGGTACCTGATAGCAGACGCTTTGCCGGTATAGGCGAGAGAGTGAACGCGATAAAATCAATGACAGTGCTTTGTCAGTAAGCGTTAGATTTTGTTTTTGAATGCAATATTATAGCCGTAAGACTAAGACAGGGCTTACAGCGGGCGAGCGGCTGGCTGCGATGGTTGGGGAACATACTCAGGCTTTCGGATCATCGCGGAACATACCCAAATCAGTGAATTCAATTCACGGCACCGTCAAAAGTGCGCGGTGTATGACGCGGATGGAGTTGTAGATTTGCCCGACAGTCAGCTGCCGTGCAGGCTGCTGCAATTCATTGCAGGCGCCGATCGATAGTGCGGCCACAACCCTGTCGCATTATCTGAAGCGGCTGATCGAGGCGGGCTGATCGTGCAGGAGCGTACCGCCTCTACGCTGGTGTGCAGGGCCATATTTGCCGGGATATGGGCGCTGATCGACACTATGGGAAGTTCTGCCAGAGCTGGTTCGAAAACCGCGGGCGACCCTGATCGGGTCGATTACCGTGTCATATCTCAGCGGTTTGAATCGGCCTTTGGTCGGCACGCCACTCAGGCAGCCCGCCGTCGAGCCTGCGGGCGTTCAGACCTGACTTCCGCAGGCGTGCGACGGCCTGATGGGCGTAGATGCAATAGGGACCACGGCAATAGGCGACAATCTCGTCGTCTTTTGACAGCTGCGAGCTGAAGGTCTCAAGGCCATCCAGCGTGACATTGATCGCGCCGGGGATATGACCCATCAGATACTCATCATCGGGCCGCACATCGAGCACCGTCACGGACCCTTCCGCAATCCGATCTGCCAGTTCCGCGCGGCTTATCGGTTGCGGCGCATCGACCCCGCCCTGCAGGCCCGACAGGATTTGCTCGACCACCGCGAGATTACGTTCCCCGATCTGCCGGATCAGGTCCAGAACCAGCAGCGTCTTGTCGTCGGTCAGGCGGTAGATCACCGCTTTCCCTTGGCGGCGGCTGGTCACCAGACCGGCCCGTCGCAGCAGTTGCAGATGTTGCGAGGCGTTGGCGACCGTTGCCTGCACCTTCACCGCCAAAGCTTCGACCCCGCGTTCGCCCTGGGCAAGCTGTTCCAGCAGCATCAACCTGTGGGGTGCGCCCAATGCGCGGGCGATCAGGGCATATTCTTCAAGGAGTGCAAGCTTTGGCGTCATTGACAGGCTGATCCTTCGCGGTTATTTCATTCAAGCATATACTTGAATGTAGTGAATCGCGCGACGATGGGCAAGCCCGTCCGTGCCAGGGTGCATAGCTGGAGAGCCACAATGATCCTGAGACAGGTCCTGCATGCCGAGCCCGTGGCAGCGTCATATCTGTTGGGCTGCGACGGCAAGTCCCCCTCCACCATCGGGATTGAAACGCGCAACAACCGGGCGTTCCGAATCGAAAACGACGATGAGGTCATCCGGATGATGGTGGCAGACATTCCGCCTGTGCCACCGCCCCCTGCGGCGGCACAGGCCCGCGCGATGAACTCCGGTCACACAGGTATCGCGGGATGACGCGGGCAGAGCCCATCTCAGCTGAACCCGCAGCCGGTCTGACGCTGGGCATCCATGAGAACCTGACCCAGTTCATCCATCAACTGATCCAAGTGCTGCTGGTGGGCTTTGCCCTTGGGATGATGCGCACGGTGGTTCCCGCACTGGCCGAGACCGAGTTTGGCGTCGCCAAAGGCTCGTTCC
>JANOMH010000571.1:0-1924 GCA_031420215.1 Rhodobacterales bacterium
CCCAGTTCACGCACGAATGTCAGGACGGCGGGGCCGACCATGACGTGATACAGCACTTCGGTATCAGCGGGGATTTGGGGGAAATATTTGGTAAAGCTGGTCTCGGTCGGCGGAATCGCGATCAGGGCGGCGATGGACCCGCCAGCGGCCTCCATCGCCGCCGAGAAATAATCGCGGTGATCATGGCCAAAGGCGAAATCGGGGAAAATCATCGTGACCTTCTTCCCAAGGTTCGCGGATATATAAGGGGCCATCGACGCGACCTGAGATTTCACATCAGTGATGCCGGGCTGCAAGGTGTAGCGGTTCAACATGCCGCTGGCGACATGGTGCCCTTCGGAGACGACGAAATAGGGCAGTTTCAATTCGCCCGCACGCGGGGCCGACCCGATCACCACGTGGGAAAACAGTGTGCCAAAGACCACATCGCAACGGTGCTGGGTGGCGAATTTCTCGACCACTTCGGCGCCCCGGGCGGGGTCTGTTGCGTCATCCTCGGTGATCAGTTCGACGGGGCGGCCATTGATGCCACCCGCCGCATTGATCGCGTTGACCGCCGCTGTGCTGGTCTGGTCATACCAACGCCCATAGGAGGCGCCGATACCGGTGGCGTGTTTCTGAAACCCGATCTTGATCGGCCCGGCGTCCTGCGCAAAGCTGTTGGTCGCCCAAAGCGGCAAAGATGCAGCAGCCCCGCCCACAGCAAGGGTTTTCAGGGCGCTGCGGCGGGTTGTGGTCAGGGTCATGGCAGTTTCCTTTGGTTGACGCTTGGTTAACCCCAGCCTGCCACGAAAAAACCGTTGGGGCTACAGGTTCCTTAGGCCTGCGGGCTGGCCAGCAGCCACAATCCGAACAGGGTGTAGGCAATCATGAAGCCGGCGATGGGTATCTGGCTGATCATCGCGCGGCGTTGGGTGCCGAACAGTCGCAGGGCGATGGCATGCGACATCAGGATGGCGACAACATGGCCCGCCACGACTGCACCGGCTTGGGTCAGCCAGATCAGCCGGACCGTATCCAGCCGGTTGAAAAACCCGGTTGTGACATGGGGATGCCCGAACCCTAACAGATCGGCCTCGGTCCCTAGCGGATCGGTCAGGACGATGGGGATGGATTGGGCATCGACCAGAAGTGCTGTCAGGTAATGGGCGAAATGATAGCCGAAAGCGATGGGCAAAAGCGCCGGGGCAAAGGCCCGGAATGCCAGCAAGAGCGGCGTTTGGGTCTGGGCCAGCCGCACGCCCGCCCACAGGCAAGCGGTGTAAATCAGCATCAGCAGCGGCAAGGCGGCGATCAGCCCGGTCGCGTTTTGCCAAACCACGCTGGACCGCCCGGCAAACTCCAACGGGTTCAGGCCGAGCAAAGTGAACCAGAAAAAGGTCTCATACAGCCCTTCGAAACTGCCCAGGGACAGCAGCGCCACCAGGGTGACTGCGACCGACAGGGACGGGATCGGGAGGGCCAGCCATTGCCAACCGGGCAGGCCAAAGTTTAACCGACCGTGGTTGTGTCCAAAGGGCGCAAGCCTTGCATAGGCGGTCAAGACCACCGTAAATGCCTCGCCCCGGCGCAGCCAGCGGGGGCCAAGGATCAGGCCGCCAATGAAATGCAAAGTCCAGTAGATGATGACACATTGGGCCAGAATGTCGGGGTCATTCGCGCCCGGATGGATCAACAGCAGGGCAGCAAAGCCCATCAGACTGACCAAGGCGGGCCAGTGGCCGACCGTGCCGGACAGCCGGGCGATGGGTTTTAGCCCGGCCTGCCGGAGCTGATGGAGCAGCCCGGTCCAGGGATTGACCCAGGCCCACAGATTGCCGATCAGGCCATGCGCCAGTACGGTGATGATCCAGAACACCGTCCAGATGAATACGACCAACGGGTTGCGGGTGGGGTCATGCGATCCGGTCAGCCCAAGCCAGAT
>JANOMH010000572.1:0-1524 GCA_031420215.1 Rhodobacterales bacterium
GGGGTAAAGGCGAAACTGGCGGGCTGGTCGTGGTGAAGTCTGCGAAGCATCAGCTACATTCCAAGAAAAAAGGCGACGCCAGTTGCGCCGGTCAAAACAGTCATGGGGATGGCATGCACCCCCAGCGTAACGCCCAGGACGAATACCAAAGGTCCGATCCCGAACATGACCATCAGATGCAGGTATCCGTCAGCACCCGGATCGTGCCCGCTGCCGACACTTCGGCCCGGCCTTCGGCGGCCAGTTCGTTGGTCAGGGCTCTGACTTCGGCCTGTGGGACTTGGGATTGGCTCAGGATCGTGCCGACATTGTTGGCCGTCAACACGCAGCCATTGGCCGCAATGGCTGCCACAAGCCGTTCTTTGGGTGTCAAAGTGGCAGGCATCGGCGTGGGTGCCGCCCGATTATCGGACATCCGCAGCGGAAACATGCCGCAGCCCGACAGGGTCAGGGCGAGGCCAAGAATTGCAAGTCTGATCATCGGTCAATCTCTCCAAATACCACATCCATGGTGCCGATAATGGCTGAAACATCAGCGAGTTGGTGGCCTTTGCAGATGTAATCCATCGCCTGCAAATGCAGGAATCCTGGCGCGCGGATTTTGCAACGGTAGGGTCTGTTGCTGCCATCGGCGACCAGAAACACGCCAAACTCGCCCTTGGGGGCCTCGACAGCGGCATAGACTTCTCCGGCAGGCACATGGAAGCCTTCGGTATAGAGCTTGAAGTGATGGATCAGCGCCTCCATCGAAGATTTCATCTCGCCGCGCGTCGGCGGCGCCATCTTGCCCCGCGCCATCACATCGCCCTTTTCCACCGCCAGCTTGGCGCAGGCCTGACGGATGATGCTGACCGACTGGCGCATTTCCTCCATCCGGCACAAATAGCGGTCATAGCAGTCGCCATTCTTGCCCACCGGGATCTGGAAGTCGAATTCGTCATAGCATTCATAGGGTTGCGAACGGCGCAGATCCCAGGCAAAGCCCGAGCCGCGCACCATGACGCCCGAGAATCCCCATTGCTGAATGTCAGCCTCGGTCACCACGCCAATATCGCAATTGCGCTGTTTGAAGATGCGGTTTTCGGTGAGCAAGCCGTCGATATCGGCCAGCACGCGGGGAAATTCGACCGCCCATTGGTCGATATCAGCCACCAACTGATCCGGCAGGTCGATATGTACCCCACCGGGGCGGAAATAGGCGGCATGCAGGCGTGCCCCGCAGGCCCGTTCATAGAACACCATCAGCTTTTCGCGCTCTTCAAAGCCCCAGAGCGGCGGGGTCAGCGCACCGACGTCCATGGCGTGTGTGGTGACGTTCAACAGGTGGTTCAACACCCGACCGATTTCGCAATAGAGCACCCGGATCAGGCTAGCGCGGCGCGGCACCACAGTGCCGGTCAGCTTTTCAATCTCCAGACACCAGTCATGTTCCTGATTCATCTGGGCGACGTAATCGAGCCGGTCGAAGTATGGCTGATTCTGCAAGTAGGTCCGCGATTCCATCAGCTTTTCCGTGCACCGGTG
>JANOMH010000573.1:0-13520 GCA_031420215.1 Rhodobacterales bacterium
CGCCACGACCGAAAAGAGAATCCCAAAATGGACTCTTACGTCAGGCGCAATCCACTAGGGTCCGGCGCGGCGCTCTATCAGACCTCGCGCTTTCGGCATGGCGACAAGGTGGTCGAGGCGTCGCGGCTGGCCGCTGAAATCGGTGAAAAGCTGGGCGCGATGGCAACCAGCGTCCCTTCGATCAAGTCGAACTGGGCGGCGCTTCTGGCCGCGAACGGCAACTATCATTCCGGCGCGCGCATACAGATTGAAAACGAACTCGATCAGGCGCTTGCAGACGTGGGGTCGCTTCGTGATCGGCTGGGCAAGATCGGCGGCGACTTTGCGAAGCTATCCCATGCCGACCTTGAACGCCGGATGATCGAACTTTGGTCACTGAACCTTGCGGCTGATCGGGTTGGCGCTGGCATTGCCGACCGGGAAGCGAAACACGCTGAAGGCGTCGCGTCTCGCCGTCGGATGATGGAAAGTGGCAAACCCGTCTGATTGCCCAGCGCCCCGCGGGCTTCTATGACGATCCGCCCCCCAACCTTTCGCCCGACAGATCAGGTCAATCGGCCCGGAATTGTGCTGCAAGGTTTCCCGAAACGGGGCTGGAAACTGGCAACCCAAAGTGGAAACCATAAGTGGAAACCCAAAGTGGAAACCTAAATAAATCCTTTCACACTAGAGACTTAACGCGCTTTCGCCCCCCGCATAGCACCCTAGTTCGGAAGAACCTAAAGGTGGGGGGTCGCCATGGCCCGGCCCCCGAAATGCGGGGTCTGATCGGTCGGTCGCGCCCGATCTTCGGACCGGACCGGGGATTGCGACCGCCGGATCACGCGGGGGGCGGTCGTCCGGGCGCATAGGGGCGGCGTCGGTTCGATGAGCCCCCGGCCCCGCGGCTTCCGTTCCTGCGCTTTCCCGACGGTGCAGAACAAAAAACCGACCGCGCTACGCGCTCTTGCAGAACCCCCCGGTTCCGCGCGCCCCCCCTGCTTCTCACGCGGTCCCATGGGGCACGGCAGCGGCAAGGTGGTGCCAGCCCTTTTCCAGCGGAATGCCATGGCTTTCACACTCGCCGATTTCCTTGTGAACCCGGCGCGTGAAGTCCTGCGCCAAGGCAATTCCCGCGACCCCGGCAAGCCGCCCTGACAGGTGCAGGATCAGGGTTCCCAAGACTTCATCGGCGGGCAGGCCCTTGGCGATGTATTCCAGACAGAGGCCGTCCAGCGGCCCGTGCAAGGCGTCTTGCAGTTCCCCGCGAACCTTGTCGATCCGGCCCCATTCGGCTTGTTCTTCTTCGGTCCAGTCATTCCACGCCATGGCTTCGGTCCTTTTCCAGTTCGGCGGCGATCAGCCGCAGGTTGCAGGTGATGGTTTCTTTCGCATTTCGAAACCGCGAAGGGTTGCCGCGATCCGGACCAAGTCGCCGGACCGCTTGGGCAAGGTCGCAAAGCATTTCGCTGGGCGTCTTCACCCTTGGGGTTCGTTCGTCGGCCATAGTGCGAAGGTAAGCCGCAAGGGCGTCCCGCGCGACCCGGTATCGTTCGGGGTCTTGACTGCATACCGGCTGGCAAGCGAAGGCGTCTGCGAAGCCATGCAGGCGCGCCGCAGCGGCGGCGTCTGGTTGATCGAACGTCGACCGCCCGACAAGCTGATCGACCCGCCTAGCGGCCCGGAAAGCGGCTTGCTGGCGCGATGAAAGCGAAGGCGTCACCCCAAGGCCCGCGCGGCCCTGAAGCCCTTGCAGGCGGCTCACTGGCGCGCCTCGTCTTCGCCACCATAGCCGGACGCCAAGGACCGCGCCAAAGCGCCCTGCGCGCCGCTCTGTGGCCCGTCTTGGCCGTCGTCATGCCCGAACACTTCGGCCATGATTGCCCGCGCCCGGTCGGGGCTGATACGCGGTCTTTCAGGCTCTTGGCGAACGATCATCGGGGCAGGCTTGGGCTTCGGTCGCGCGGCGATGATGATGCGCCATAGCGCCCCTGCATCCGGCTTCAGAAGCCGCCCGTTTCCGCTTCGTGGCCCAGACCGCTGGTAATCGGCCCAAGCCGCCCGGACCTCGCCATGCGAACACGTTTCCAGAACGTCGATCCAGCCTTGAATCTCGCAAGCCCTGACCACATCGGCGGTATCGTCGCGCCAGAAGGTCGCAAGGATCGACTCGACCCTAACCCCAATCTTGGCCCGATGTTCCTTCTGATGCTGCGTCGATAATTCGCAAAAGGCGATGACGTTTGTTTGAAGTTCCATTTGCCCGTTCTCCATAGTTTTCAGTCGGATAGATTGGTTTCAGTGGCGGTCGCGCTTGCTCGCCAGCAAAGCGCGCCATCGGTTTCGTAAAGTAGGTGAAGGACGTTGGCGGACCCGGTTCGCGCTTGCTCGCCATCGCGTCGCGGATCACGGCAAGCTGATCGGCATGGGAAATCCCAAGGTCGCTCGACCATCGCCGGACCTCGGCCATGTCGACCGCGTTCCCGGCGATCTTGCCCCGAACGGTCATCCCGGTCGGATGGTGGCCCATCGCTTCCAGCAATTCTTCGCGTTCGGTCAGGTCTTGGGAATCGGTTCGGTCGACCCGCTGATCGTCGCGGCGGTCGACCGGATCAGGTCTTCGAACCGTGATCGTGGTCGCCTCTCGCGCAGGCTCGCGCTCGTGCATGGGCGCTCGCGCGCTACCACCACCACCTTCTGCTTCTCTTACTTCAGTTAGGGTGACACTGTGCCGGGGTAGCGTTGATTCATCACGGTTTCCACGGTGACACTGTGCCGGGGTAGTTTCGATCTTGGGCGGCATTGTGCCGGGGTGGTTTTGGGCTTCAGGGGCGGTCGAACCGGGTTCGCCGATAAGCTGATAGCTACTGGCGCGCCCCTGATTTTTGTCGCCGGACTTCGGAATCCACCCGCCGCCGATTTCGCGCCTGATCAGTCCCAAGGCTTCAAGCGCCTTCAGTTGCCGCTGAACGGTGCGGGGGTCCAGACAGGTCAGCTTTCCAAGTCGTTCAACGCTTGGGCGACAGAATCCGGCTTCGTCCGCGTGATCAGCAACGGCAAGAAGAACCGCCTTCGCGGTCGGGTTGGAAATCGTTTCGTTCGACCATGCCCAAGCCATCCATTTGCTACGCATGGCGCACCGCCTTCCCGGCGTCCGGCGAACGTGCAGGGCCGGGGTCGATCAGTTCATAGGTGCTGGCCCGTGCGCCCCCGCCGACCTTATGATCGATCAGCCCCAGCGCCTTCAGGGTCTTCAGGTGGCGCTGAATCGTCCGGGCGTTGAGGCCCGTCCAGTCGGCAAGAATCTGCATGGTCGGCTGGCATTGGCCCGAACCGTCCGACAGTTCCGACAGGGTGAAAAGGAGTATCCTTGCCGACCGGGGCGCGACCAGTCGTTGCACCCGTTCCCAAGACCAGCGATCACGCATGGCGCACCGCCCGCGCGCCTTGGCGCGACCGAAAATTGCGGCTTGTGCGGTTCGGTCCGGGCGCGTATCCTTCGCGGTGAAATCTGCCCGATTTCTCTCCTAAGGCTCCGGTCGAACTCGCCAGTTCGCCGGAGTTTTTGATTCCCGGATCGACGTCTTCGCAATCGCAGAAAAAGGCATGATTCCGGGGAAACTGTGCGACCGCACAGCTTCGACCCGGATTTCGGCCTTCGGAAAAGCCGCTAACTACCTTGAAAGTATTGGTGCACCCAACAAGATTCGAACTTGTGGCCTCTGCCTTCGGAGGGCAGCGCTCTATCCAGCTGAGCTATGGGTGCCGCACGCCTGCCAATTAGGTCAAACGAGCCCGCACCGCAACCCGTCATCTTTCAACCAAACAAGTCGTGACACAGTTCCAGCGCATCCACCAATGCATCGACCTCGGCCATGGTGTTATACAGCCCGAATGAGGCGCGGCAGGTTGCACCGACGCCGAGCGTTTCCATCAACGGCATAGCGCAGTGGGTCCCCGCCCGCACCGCGATGCCGCGTTTGTCCAGCACAGTCGAGATGTCATGGGCATGTGCAGAGCCGGTCATGGTGAACGAAAATATTGCTGCCTTATCAATAGATTGCCCTTGGATGTTCAACCAGTTCAATCCCCCCAGCCGGGTGCGGGCATAATCTCGCAAGGCCCGCTCATGGGCGGCGATGTTCTCCATTCCCAATCCGGTCATATAGTCCAGCGCCACCCCAAGGCCGATCATCTGCACAATACCCGGTGTGCCCGCTTCGAACTTCATCGGCGGATCGTTCCATGTAACGGCGTCGCGGGTCACCTCGCGGATCATGTCGCCGCCCCCCATGAACGGGCGCATTTCGGCCTGCCTGTCGGCGCGAACATAGATGGCGCCGGACCCGGACGGGCCATAGAGTTTGTGCCCGGTGATCGCATAAAAATCGCAGCCAATATTTTGCACATCCACGGCCAAATGCACGGCGGCCTGCGAGCCGTCGACCAGAACCGGAACCCCTTTGGCATGGGCCCCTGTAGTGATGGATTTCACATCAACAACGGTCCCCAACACATTGGAAACATGCGTAATGGCGACCAGTTTCGTGCGCGGCCCAACGGCGGCAATCACCGCCTCGGGGTCCAGATCACCATTTGCGTCAACCTCGACCCATTTCAGCACTATGCCCTGCCGCTCGCGCAGGAAATGCCAGGGCACAATATTGGCGTGATGCTCCATCACTGACAGCACAATCTCGTCTCCCGCCTGCATCCGGGGCATGGCCCAGGCATAGGCGACCATATTGATCCCCTCAGTGGTGCCGGAATTCATGATGATTTCATGTTCGGACCCGGCATTCAGGAACCGGGCGATTTTGCCGCGCACCGCTTCATAATGATCGGTGGCAAGGTTAGATAGGTAATGCAACCCTCTGTGAACATTGGCATATTCATGAGAATAGGCATGCGAAACAGCGTCGATCACAACCTGCGGCTTTTGCGCCGATGCCCCATTGTCGAGATAAACCAGCGGCTTGCCGTTCACCTGCCTTGACAGGATCGGGAAATCGGCACGGACTTTGGTCAGGTCATACATTTCTCTATACCTTACAATGGATTATGGATCAGTCTTGATGTTCCGCCGCAACCCGAAGCCCCTGCACCCAAAACAGCATAAGCGCCACAAACCACAGCGCACCGGCCAATTGCGTGGCAATGACATCGCCATTCAATCCACGCAGCAACCCGAAAAACAAAAGCGCAGGCGCAGTGGCAAGCAAGGCCCAAAACAGCGCCAGCCGCCCGCCGTAACCTGTGACGCTGGATCCAAAACCACGCATTGCCAACACCACTATTCCTGCGATGCCATACAGGCCCAGCGGCCATATCATCATCCACCCCATAAACGCATAAGACATCAGCCGGTCGAGTTCCTGCGGTTCGGATCCTGCAGGAACATCAATGCCTTGGCTAATCCGCACCAGCCAGGGCCAGTTCGAGATAAACACAAATAAACAGCCGGCCATCAGGATCGCAATCGCCCGATCTTCACGCGGGCCCATCGCCAGAAGGCGACGATAGACCGCGCGGGGCCGCCGCCAAGTTTGCACAATATCCGTGGTCACCGGCATAGGTCAGGTCCGCCGCCGCGCCAACCAACCCTCTAGCCGGGCGCGTAAATCGTCGGCCAGACGGTTGTCTTCGACTTCACTCAAGGCTTCGGCCAGAAAAGCGAGCACCAGAAGGTCGGTAGCCTGTGCTTCAGGCACCCCACGCGAGCGCAGGTAAAACAACGCGGTGTCATCAATCGCACCGCTGGTTGACCCATGTGAACAGGCCACATCATCGGCGTAAATCTCCAGTTCCGGCTTGGCCAAAAACTGACTGTCCTCACCTAGCAAAAGCGCCTGAGAGATTTGATATCCATCAGTTTTTTGCGCGCCGGGCTTGACCAGAATTTTGCCCTGAAACACCCCTGTGGCCCCGTTGCGCAGCACCTTCTTGAATACCTGACGGCTTTCACAGCCAACCGCATCATGGGTGATGAACACCGTGTCATCGTGGTGAAAATCCGGGCCGTCACCCACTGCGGCGGCGGCAACATGGGCCGTTGCATCATCCCCGGTCAGTTCGATCACACATTCATTCCGGGTCAACACACCATTGAATGTGAGGGTAAAGGACTTGAACAGGCTCTCGCGCCCCAACCTTGCAAAACAATGGGTTACGGCCCGACGTTGATGCGCTCTGCCTTGGGTGCGGACATGATGGAACTGCCCACCATCGGCGACAACCACCTCGGTTACCATCGACAACCGCGCGGCTGCAGGACCGCTTTCCAGCAGGGTGAAATCTGCGCCGGCCTCTACCCGGATCAGATGATGTAAAACCGCGTCTGATGCCGGGTCCTGGTGCAGATAAATCAGATTTACCGGGCGAGCGGCCTGGGCCGTGACCCGGATCACCACGCCATCGCTGGCCAGCGCGGTATTCAACGTCGCCAAGGGGCGCGCCACCGGCACTTGACCGTTTACTTCAAGAGTGCCGTATAAGTCTTTGGCCCAATGTAAATCTTTCTCCATAACCTCTGCAAGCCGCTCGATTTCGATCCCCGCCATCAGCAGGTCATCTGAAGCGGCCGCGTCAAAGACGCCGTCTACGAAAACCACCTTCAGCCGGTCCACACCGTCAAACATCGGCGTTTCTGCCGCCCCATAGACGGCCGCTTCGGGCGCATCAGGGCGCACAAAACTAGCCGGATCGGAGTAGCGCCAATATTCATCGCGCTTATGCGGCAACCCCGAAACCGCCAACCGATCCAACGCATCGCGCCGCGCCGCATTGGCCCAGGCAGCGCCTTGCGGCACAACAGTTAAGTCCAGCCGCGCCGTCAGTGCATCTGCTTTCAGTTGCGCCAGTGCCATCAGACGCCCTCGGCCAGAATATCGGCGTAACCGTTGTTCTCGACCTCCAGCGCCAGCTCTGGCCCGCCGGTTTTGACGATCCGCCCGGCGGCCATGATATGTACAAAATCAGGTGCGATATGGTCCAGAAGCCTTTGATAATGCGTGATAACAAGGAATGACCGACCAGTTGAGCGCAATGCATTCACCCCCTCGGCCACAAGTTTCATCGCATCGACATCCAACCCGGAATCCGTCTCGTCCAGAATGCACATCCTGGGTTCCAGCATCGCCATCTGCAGGATTTCATTGCGCTTTTTCTCGCCACCGGAAAACCCGACATTCACCGGGCGCTTAAGCATATCGGCGTCGATCTTCAGGGCTTTGGCCTTTTCGCGCACCAGTTTCAGGAACTCTGCGGCACTCACTTCCGGCTCGCTGCGGGCTTTGCGTTGGGCGTTCACAGCCGTCCGCAGAAAGGTCATGTTACCAACACCGGGGATTTCGACCGGGTATTGAAAGGCCAGGAACAAGCCGGCTGCAGCGCGCTCTTCTGGCTCCATCGCCAGCAGGTCGACGCCGTTCAAAGCCGCAGTTCCGCCGGTAACTGTATAGCCATCGCGACCTGCCAAAACATAGGACAAGGTCGACTTACCCGAACCGTTCGGCCCCATGATCGCATGGACCTGACCTGATCCGATAGACAGGTCAACCCCACGCAGAATCTGTTTATCTTCTGCTTCAAGTTTGACTTCCAAGCCTTTGATTTCAAGCACTTATATCTCCATTACCTCGGGTACGCCTGACTTACATTTGCCTGGCGAAAACTTCAAAAATCCAGGGCATTTTGGCCGCTGGAATGGGTGTCGGGGTCAGGGCGAAACGGGCCAGCCGGCCCTGCACATCGATGGGTTTTCCAAAGATTTCGACCTCGTGGTAAGCAGGGCGTTCGACATAGTCGTCAAACAATAGGGTTACCGGCCGGGTGATGGAAAACAGAACTGCCAGAAAGCAGGCCGCCCGAAACCGGCCATCCACAAGAACAACATCCGGATGCTGGAAATCGGGCCGATCCCAGACCGAATAGGGATAATGCGCGAACCGCCGCCAGTGTTTTTCCGTCCCGGCTTTGCCCCATTTTCCGGTCGGGCCGATATCGGCGTAATGCAATTGCACTGTCGCAGTTGGTGGATTTGCCGCAAACCATCCTTGCATTGCATCGCACCAGGCTTTGTCGCTCTCGACTGAGAACACCGTTTTTCCGGCCATTTCCGCGGCCATGCAGGTAGACCCCCCCGAGCCGTATTCAAGGATCACCTGTGCCGCACCATAAGCGTCGCGCAGCACCGCAGTCTCGGCCGGAGGCAAAGTCAGCGCTGGTCGGATCGCATTTGCCCGGCCGGTCAAAATCAGATGAGCCCCAGTTGACGGATCACCAGGTTAATCACCGCCACCGCCACACCCACCAGCACTGACGACCGCAAACGCCGGTCACCAATCTGTGCTTTCAGCTTTTCAGTCCCATAAGCGATATACATGCCGACACTGGCGGCGACGCCGATAAACACCGAAAGCACGATATTTCCGAACATTACCCGACACTCCCTTCCAGACTGATGGCGACCAGCGCCTGAGCTTCCATCGCGAATTCCATCGGGAGGGCCTGCAGCACGTCACGGCAGAACCCGTTGACGACAAGGGCCACCGCCTCCTCCTCGTCCATCCCGCGCGACCGGCAATAAAACAATTGGTCTTCGTCTACTTTCGATGTAGTGGCTTCGTGTTCGACCCGGCTCGAATTATTGCGCACTTCGATATAGGGCACGGTATGGGCGCCGCATTTATCGCCGATCAGAAGCGAGTCGCATTGCGTGTAATTGCGGCTGTCCTTGGCCTTGGGATGCATCGACACCAACCCACGATAGGTATTCTGTGCCTTCCCCGCCGAAATCCCTTTGGACACAATCCGCGATTTGGTGCGTTTGCCCAGATGGATCATTTTCGTCCCGGTATCGGCTTGCTGGTAATTGTTAGCAATGGCGATGGAGTAGAACTCGCCTTGGGCATCATCGCCGCGCAGAATGCAGGACGGGTATTTCCACGTCACCGCTGAACCGGTTTCAACCTGCGTCCACATCACTTTGGCCCGATCCCCCCGGCAATCGGCGCGTTTGGTCACAAAGTTATAGATCCCGCCAACCCCGTTTTCATCTCCGGGATACCAGTTCTGCACGGTGGAATATTTCACCTCTGCATCTTCTTCGATGATGATTTCCACCACGGCGGCATGCAATTGCGCGATATCGCGTTTGGGCGCAGTGCATCCCTCAAGATAGCTGACATACGATCCCTTATCGGCGATGATCAGGGTCCGTTCAAACTGCCCGGTGTTTTCGGCATTGATCCGGAAATAGGTCGACAATTCCATCGGGCAGCGCACGCCCGGCGGCACATAGACAAAGGATCCATCTGAAAACACGGCCGAATTCAGCGTCGCATAGAAGTTATCCGTGGCCGGCACCACTGTGCCCAGATATTTGCGCACCAATTCGGGATGCTCGCGGATCGCCTCTGAAATCGAGCAAAAGATCACGCCGGCCTTTTTCAACTCGGCCTGAAAGGTGGTGCCAACCGAGACGGAGTCAAACACCGCATCGACAGCCACGCGCCGCTCGGGCACTTCGCCCTCAACCCCGGCCAGCATCAGCTGCTCCTTCAGCGGAATGCCGAGTTTCTTGTAAGTTTCCAGCAATTTGGGATCGACATCAGCCAGGGATTTCGGCTTTTCCGCCATGCTTTTCGGACGCGCATAGTAATAGATCGATTGAAAATCGATCTCGGGATAATGCACCATGGCCCATTTCGGCTCTTTCATGCCCTGCCAGCGATCAAATGCCGCCAGTCGCCAGTCTGTCATCCAGTCTGGTTCGTCGTTTTTGTCCGAAATCAGCCGGACAATATCGGGATTCACGCCAATCGGGGCGTAATCCATTTCGATTTCAGTATTCCAGCCATATTTGTATTTGCCAGACAGCTTTGCCACGGCATCGACAGTGTCCTGATCGACCCCGGCCTTTACGTCTATCGTATCCAAAGCAGTCATTGCCGTATCCTTCACTCACGCCGCGCGGGCGCGCAATCTCTTCAGTTTGTCGGACCAGCTTTGCGCAAAGCGCAAGACTTCATCCTCGGTTGTGTCCGGTCCCAGGGACACCCTGATGGCACTTGACGCGATCTCGGACGCATAGCCCATCGCCCGCAACACCCGGCTTTCCCGAACCTTGCCGCTGGAACAGGCCGACCCTGCCGAAATGGCGAAACCGGCAAGGTCCATTGCCATCACCTGGGTTTCGCCTTTCCAGCCTTGGGTCGCAAAGCAACTGGTGTTTGGCAACCGCGCCGCACCCCGTCCGATAAAAATAGTGTCGGGCGACGCCGCCTCAACCGCCTCTTCTAGAATATTTCTAAGTTGCGCAACCCGGTCCCAGACGCCATTCGCCAGATCGCGCAACGCCGCTTCGATTGCAGCGCCAAATCCGGCGATGCCGATCACATTCTCGGTGCCCGACCGGCGGCCCATTTCCTGCCCGCCACCGCGCTGCAAGGCCAAGCCATCCACCCCGTCGCGCTGGATCAGCGCGCCCACGCCCTTTGGCCCGCCCAGTTTATGCGCCGACAGCACGGCCATATCGGCGCCGCTCCAGCCAAAGGCAAAGGGGGTCCGCCCCACCGCCTGCGTGATATCGAGCAACAGGCGTGGCCCGCCGGCGACGGGATCAGTCAGAATCCCCGTTTCGCCATTGGCCAGCCCCATCGCATAAACCGCAACCTCACCTTCGCGCCGATGCGCCCATAACGCGTCATGCGCAGTTGGCTCAACCGCCACGCCCCCAACCACAGTCGCCAAAACCGACGCCGCCTCGGTCGCCCCGGACGTAAAAATCACCTCGGCCGGATTGCAGCCGACCGCCGCTGCCACCTGCGCGCGGGCACGTTCGACCAGCCCCTTGGCCGCCCGCCCTTCGGCATGAACCGAGGACGGATTGCCCAAGACATCCATCGCCGCAATCATCGCGGTCCGGGCCTCTGCCCTTAAAGGTGTCGTGGCGTTATGGTCCAGATAGATCCGGCTCATTCGTCGACAACCTCGAACAGATTTGGCACTGCGGGGCATGGCGCGAGCTGGTTCAACACCACATCCGACAGGCGGGTCTGGTGCAGGAACACATAAACATGCGCCGACATCCCCTCCCATAACCGGTTGGTCAGCGATTGCGCGCGACTGCCGGACGCCCCGCCATTGGCCCCGGCCCCTTTGTGCATCGCACTGACGGTTTCATCCACCGCACCCAGAATTTCAGACACCCGAATTTCCGACGCTGACCGGGCCAGCCGATAGCCCCCGCCCGGCCCGCGCACCGAATCCACCAGCCCGTCGCGGCGCAGTTTCACGAAAAGCTGCTCCAGATAGGGCAAGGATATGTCCTGCCGTTTGGAAATTTCGCCCAGATTGACCAGAGCGCCAGCCGGTTGCAGCGCCAGATCGGCCAAAGCCACCATCGCATAGCGGCCCTTGGTGCTGAGTTTCATGCCACTTCTCCTGGCGAAATCGCCGCAATTGGCTATCAGGCCGGAACGGCCCTGCCTTAAACCATTGACGCAGGCGAAAGGGCTGATTAACTCCCTCCCAGCCGCTCTGCCCTGTTCGGGTCAGAGCTTAGAACTGTTCTAAGGTGCCTGAGTCTTTCTGTCAAGAAACACCTGTTCGCCTGTAATGCAAGGGATGCCTATGCCCGAAGTTATCTTTCCCGGCCCCGAAGGCCGGATTGAAGGCCGTTATCACCCGCAAAAAGAACGCGATGCGCCGATTGCGATCATCCTGCACCCGCATCCACAGTTTGGCGGCACGATGAACAACCGCGTCGTGTATAATCTGCATTATGCGTTCTATCAGCTGGGTTTTACCGTGCTGCGGTTCAACTTTCGCGGTGTCGGGCGGTCTCAGGGTGAGTATGATCAGGGCGTGGGCGAGTTGTCCGATGCCGCATCTGCGCTGGACTATCTGCAGTCGATGAACACCAATGCCAAGCATTGCTGGGTCGCCGGGTTCTCGTTCGGGGCCTGGATCGGTATGCAACTCTTGATGCGCAGGCCGGAAATCACCGGGTTCATCTCGGTGTCGCCACCCGCCAATATGTATGATTTCAGCTTTCTCGCCCCCTGCCCGGCCTCTGGTCTGGTGATCAACGGGGCCGCCGACCGGGTCGCCCCGCCGCAGGATACGGTGAACCTTGTCAACAAGTTGCACGAGCAAAAAGGCATCACCATCACCCATACCGTGGTGCCGGGTGCAGGCCATTTCTTTGAAGATCCACATATGGATGGCATGATCGGCACGGTCAAAGACTATGTGAAACGGCGGCTGACCGAATCCTCAAGGTAACAATATGAGCATCACCGAAGACATTGCCGACCAACTCGCCCGCGACGCGATTGCCGCCGCCGAAGACCTCGGTGACGACAACCTGATCGCAGAACTGGCCAAGATGATCGGCACGTTTTCCGCCACCACGCAAGAAGCGTTCATGACCGCGATCCGGGTCCGCATCTCGGAGAAACGGGCGCAAAAGTTTCTGGCCGATAAGATCGCCAAGGGGCCCAAGGATCCGTCGCGCGGCAAGATTGAGCTGGGGTCCAAGCCGATCCTGAATGCCCCGGACGACGGGGCCAGCGGACATTGACCACCCGCCTGGATCAGCAGTTTGCGTTCCTGATGGAGGCGGACAAGCTGAAATCGGTCCTGCGCGCCACGCCTTTGGCCGATGGGTCGCGGCGCGAGAATTCGGGCGAACACAGCTGGCATTTGACGTTGTATGCGCTCGTATTGTCCGATCAGGCCGGGCCGGGGGTCGATATCACCCGGGTCATCAAAATGCTGATCCTGCATGATCTGGTCGAAATTGACGTGGGCGATGTGCCGATCCATTCGGCAGGCGGTATGGCGCATGGATCGGTTGAAACAGCTCTGGCCGAGGCGCGTGCGGCGGATCGTATTTTCGGGCTCTTACCCAGTGACTTACGCGACGATCTTCGCGCTGTTTGGGAAGAGTTTGAAGGCAATATTACCCCCGATGCGGTGTTCGCAAAGTCCATCGACCGGGTCCAGCCTGTGCTGCACAATGTCGCCGCAGGCGGCGGGTCATGGACCGACTACAACGTCACCGCCGACCAGCTTGAAACCCGCGTCGGCGCCAAAGTCGCCCGTGGTGCGCCCGGCCTCTGGCCCTATGTCCGCGCCAAAACCCGCGCGTTCTTTGGGGAAACCACATGACCGATCCCAGCCCTTTGACCCGGCTTGTCACCGACTCGCTCCGTGACATGCTGGCCGGTCCGCCTGATGTTGCCACGCTGACCCTTGCCCTGCGGCAACTGGCGAAATGGCGCAGTCAGATCATTGCCAACACCGTAGCCGCCCGCTCTGGCCCGACCCTGACCCACGGCCCGTTCAGCGGCATGCATTACGCCATCGAGGCGTCCGAAGGCGCCTATACCGCCCGCCGTTTGGGCTGCTACGAGGCATCTTTGGTTCCGGTGATCGATGCGATCATCGCCCGCAACTACCCCCTGATCATCGATATCGGTTGCGCCGAGGGGTATTACGCCGTGGGTCTGGCCCGCCGGATACCCGCTGCCCGT
>JANOMH010000574.1:0-2197 GCA_031420215.1 Rhodobacterales bacterium
AGGCCCCCGGTCGCCGCCTTCAACTTCACCATATCATTAACGAACTTGACCGAGACCTTGAACCGCGCCGCCGTCGACCGATGCGTATTCCCCTCCGCCACATGGTCCACCACGCGCTGTCGGAGTTCTACAGGATGCGGTATGCCCATCGATGACCCCCATATCTACCTCGAAAACATGGAATCACAGATCACGCCCCAAGGGAATCCTGAATCGCGATGACCGAGACATGCTCTAGGGCCAAGCTTCGGCGGGTGCCTCGGTTGGAATAATTACAGCGAGCACACTCGGGTTGGATATTCGTAATGTAATTCGTGCCAAAATTTGTTAATGCAATGATGTGCCCCTTGGTGAATGGAAGCCGTTGTCGTTTGGAGCGCTCTACTTGATCCCATGGCCGACTGCACAAAGGACAGAAGTCGAATTTGGCTGCTTTTGCAAGCCATTCAGCTTTTGTATGGGAACCTTCTGCTGCCCTCTCTCGTTCGCGACGCCGTCTGGCAGTCTTACGGTGGCATTCTGCACAGTTGCCCCTTGGGCGACGCTCATATGAACCGCAGCCATCTGCGGGGCAAGGTTTATCTGAAAGAAACGGCATGTTTAGCACCTGTTTAAGTTCAACATTCTTCCACATGGACATGAGAGCGTTGGAATGCGCAAAAAAATCAAAAATACTTTTCCTACAATGAAAATTACAACCAAATCGTCGTTTTTGTCGGTTGCGTTCATCTTGAACAGCGTATCCTAGGCGCATGCTCCTCCGCCTGCACTACGCCCCCGACAATGCCTCGCTCTGCATCCGGCTGGCTTTGCTCGAGCTTGATCTGCCGTTCGAGGCTGTGCTGGTGAACCGGTCGATCCGGGCGCAGAAATCCGCCCCCTATCTGGCGCTGAACCCGAACGGGCTGATCCCGGTGCTGGAAACCCCGGATGGGCCATTGTTCGAGACTGGGGCGATCCTGCTCTGGCTCTCTGATACCTATGGCGGGCTGATGCCGGGGCCACAGGACAACGGGCGCGGGGCAGCACTCAAATGGTTGTTCTGGCTGTCCAATACCCTGCACGCGACCGAGCGGATGCTGTTTTATCCGGGCCATTACACAGGCGGCGGCACAGCGATGGAGCAGGCCCAGACCGCCCGCACCAAAGTCCGGATTGCCGAACATCTGACCGTGCTGGCCGGGGCCGCTGATGTGCCGTGGCTGGACGCTGACACGCCGTCTGCCCATGCCTGCTATCTGGCCGCCTTGCTGCGCTGGCCGGGGCTTTATGGCGATGCGGATGGTTGGTTTGATCTGGGCACATGGCCCCGCCTGCTGGCCTTTGCCAAAACGACCGAGGCGCGCCCCGCCGCCATTGCCGCCGCTTTGGCCGAAGGGTTGGGATCACACCCATTTTCCGCCCCGGTGGATTGCCTCCCTCCCGAGGGCAGCGCCACCTGACCGCAAGGGGTCGCTTTCCGCATAGCCGGGGACAGGCCGGACATGGTTAGCTGGGCTGCAACCTTGGTGAAAGGCCGCCTGATGTTCCTCTCGGTTTTCGATATGTTCAAAGTGGGCATCGGCCCGTCGTCCTCGCATACTATTGGCCCCATGGTTGCGGCGGCCAGGTTTCTGGACCATCTGCGGGCGCAGCCGTTCCGGGTGGCGGGGGTGCGCGCGTCTTTGCATGGGTCTTTGGCCTTTACCGGGGTGGGGCATGCGACCGACCGGGCGGTTATTCTGGGTTTGGGCGGCTTTCGGGCCGATGACTATGATGCGTTGAGGGCCGAGGCGGAACTGACCCGGATCAAGGCCGAATGTTTCGTCGCCCCCGCCGGACTGCCAGAGCTGCGGTTCGATCCCAAGACCGATCTGATCTTTGACTACGGCCCCGCCCTGCCCGGCCATGCCAACGGGCTGGACCTGCGCGGCCTTGATGCGCAGGGCGATGTGGTCACGGAAGTGGTCTATTATTCCATCGGCGGTGGCTTCGTGCTGACCGCCGCTGAACTGGCCGCTGGCAAAGGCGGCGATGATGGCCCGCCCGTGCCGTTCGGGTTTCGCACCGCTGTCGAAATGCTGGATATGGCGGCGGAATCGGGCCAGTCCATTGCGCAGATGAAGCGGACCAACGAGTTGACCCGCCGCTCTGCCGCCGAACTGGACAAGGGCCTGACCCGGATCTGGGAGGTGATGACCGCCTGCATCGACCGGGG
>JANOMH010000575.1:0-2923 GCA_031420215.1 Rhodobacterales bacterium
CAGGCGCACGATGCCGCCTATCAGGGCCAACCGGCCAGCATTCAGATTACCATTCCACCCTTGTCGACGCTGATTTTTCAGCTCGATCAGGCCTAGCATCATACCGGGGGAGCCGACGATGCCGCAGAACCGCAGATTAACCCAACGATCCATGGCCTTTGTGCTGGCAGGCGGGCGCGGGTCGCGCTTGCATGAATTGACCGACAGGCGGGTAAAACCGGCGGTCTATTTCGGCGGCAAAACCCGGATTGTCGACTTTGCTTTGTCGAACGCGATGAATTCCGGCATTCGCAAAATGGCCGTCGCGACGCAATACAAGGCGCACAGCCTGATCCGCCATTGCCAGCGCGGTTGGAGTTTCTTTCGGGCGGAGCGCAACGAATTTCTGGACATCCTGCCCGCATCGCAGCGGATGCACGAGTCGAATTGGTATCGCGGCACAGCCGATGCGGTGACCCAGAATATCGACATCGTCGACAGCTATGGCATTGATTACATTATCATTCTGGCGGGAGACCATATCTATAAGATGGACTACGAAGTGATGCTGCGCCAGCATGTCGAATCCAATGCAGACGTGACCATCGGTTGTCTGACCGTGCCGCGTAAGGAGGCGTCAGCCTTTGGCGTCATGGCGACCGATGCAACAGGCCGGATCACTTCGTTTCTGGAAAAACCCAAAGATCCGCCCGGTACCCCGGATGACCCGAACAAGGCGCTGGCCTCGATGGGGATCTATGTGTTTTCATGGACATTCCTGCGCGAACTGCTGCTCAAGGATAACGACGACACCAATTCCAGCCATGATTTCGGCATGGACCTGATCCCCGAGATCGTCAAAAACGGCAAGGCCATGGCGCATCGGTTCGATGACAGCTGTGTGCGCGCCCCCGGTGCCCCGGCCTATTGGCGCGATGTGGGAACCGTCGATGCGTTCTGGGAAGCGAATATTGACCTGACCGGCTTTACCCCAGAGCTGAACCTGTGGGACAAGAACTGGCCGATCTGGACCTATTCGGAATCCGTCCCCCCCGCCAAATTTATCCATGATGAAAAAGACCGGCGCGGGATTGCCGTGTCGTCGATGGTCTCTGGTGGCTGCATCATTTCAGGGACCGAAGTGCGCAATTCCCTGCTGTTCACCGAAGTGCATACCAATTCCTATGCGGTTCTGGATCATGCCGTGGTGCTGCCCTATGTCACCGTCAACCGCCATGCGCGGTTGCGTAACGTGGTTATCGATGCCGGCGTGACCATCCCCGAAGGGCTGGTGGTGGGCGAGGATCCGATCGAGGACGCCAAGCATTTCCGGGTCACATCGCGCGGTGTGACTTTGATTACCCAGGACATGATCGAAAAGATGGCGGCAAAATGACTGCCGTTCTGTCGGTCGCGTCGGAATGTGCGCCGCTGGTGAAAACCGGCGGGCTGGCTGATGTGGTGGGCGCTTTGCCTGCTGCATTGGCCGCCGAAGCTGTGACCTTGCGCACCCTCCTGCCGGGCTATCCGGCGGTGATGAAGGCGCTGACCGGGGCCAAAATAGTGCTGACCGATTCCAACCTGTTCGGTGGTCCGGCCAGACTGCTGGCGGGCTCTGCTGCAGGCTTGGATCTGCTGATCCTTGACGCGCCGCATCTGTATGACCGGGCGGGGTCAATCTATCTTGGCCCCGATGGCAAAGACTGGCCGGATAACCCGGAGCGGTTTGCAGCGTTAAGCTGGATCGCGGCCAAGATCGGCCGTGAAGGGGTGGCGGGCTGGAAACCCGACGTCATTCACGCGCATGACTGGCAGGCGGGCTTTGTGCCGGAATACCTGCATATGATGGGCGGATCGGGTAAAACCGGGACGATCCTGACGATCCACAATATCGCCTTTCATGGGCTGGCGCCGATGGGCAAATTGCCCGTCCTGCGTCTGAACCCGGCGCGGTTCAGCCGGGACGGGTTTGAATTCTGGGGCCGGATTTCGGCGCTGAAGGCTGGGTTGATCGGTGCAGACCGCCTGACCACCGTGTCACCCACCTATGCGTCCGAACTGATGCGTGACGAATTCGGCATGGGGCTGGACGGGGTGATGCGGGCCAGACGAGGGGCTTTATCCGGCATTTTGAATGGCATAGACGAAGTGGCCTGGAACCCCGCCTCTGACCCGGCCATCTCGCCCTATAAAACCGCAAAGGGCAAAGCTGCGAATAAAGCCGCACTTCGCACCGAATTTGACCTGCCCGATGCAAGTGGTCCGCTTTGCGTTGTGATTTCCCGGCTGACCGAGCAAAAGGGGCTGGACCTGCTGCTGGAAACCCTGCCTAACCTGTTGAAAAAGGGCGGGCAGCTGGCCCTCTTGGGGTCGGGTGACAAAGCCATGGAAGATGCATTCCGCAATGCCGCAAGGGACGCCAATGTCGGCGTGCGCATTGGCTATGATGAAGCACTGTCACACCGGATGATGGCCGGAGGGGATGCGATTTTGGTGCCCAGCCGGTTCGAACCCTGCGGCCTGACCCAACTTTACGGGCTGAGATACGGGACCATTCCGGTGGTGGCACTGACCGGCGGGCTGGCCGATACCGTCATCCATGCCTCTCCTGCCGCGCTTGGGGTCGGCGTGGCCACGGGGATTCAGTTCCATCCGGTCACGGCCGATGCGTTGAATGGCGCTATTGACCAGTTATGCACAGTTTTCGGCCAAGCTGAGACCTGGACCAGGATGCAGCACAACGCCATGGCCCAGCCCGTCGGGTGGGGGCCGTCTGCACGAGCCTATGCAGCACTTTACCGGAACGTGACACCCAAAGCATGAGCGGCAATATCAGGATCAGCGCGGGTCGCCCTTACCCGCTTGGGGCGACCTTTGACGGCGAAGGTGTGAATTTTGCTGTCTTTTCGCAGCATGCAACCGGCATGACCCTGTGCTTGTTTGC
>JANOMH010000576.1:0-1837 GCA_031420215.1 Rhodobacterales bacterium
CGCATTCCAGCCCGGCGTTCTGGGCACCGTGACGTCCGAAGGCCAATACTGGGGCATCCCGCACGCGTTTTCGACCAAGGCGCTGTATATCAACTGCGACGTGGTTGAAGCGGCTGGTGCCGAATGCGTGGCCCCCACAACTTGGCCCGAACTGGTGAGTTTGGCCGCGGCTGTAACCGATGGCAGTGACGCCGCAGGCATCGGCATCGCGGGCAAAGATTTCGACCATACCATGCACATGTTCCTGGATTTCCTGTATTCCAACGACGGGCTGGTCTATGACGCCGAAGGCGCGCCCGCGCTGGATAGCGCCGCCACCCGCGAGACCCTGCAACTGTACGCAGACCTGCTGCCCTATATGGAATCCGGTCCGACCGAATGGGAACGCGACCAGATGAAGGACCTGTTCAACGACGGACAGATCGCCATGTATGTCACCGGGCCCTGGGGGCGGGGTCAGCATAATGCCGAGATTAACCAGATGGTGGTGCCAATTCCGGCCGGTCCATCCGGCGACAGCGGCACGATCCTGATCACCGACTCGATCGCCGTGTTTGCAGGTTCGGGCCATGAAGACCTGGCCATCGAACTGGCCAAGGCGCTGACCTCGGGCGCTGCCCAATATGATCTGGACAGCACATGGGGCCTGACCCCGATCCTGGACTACGAGGCTATCGGGGCCGAAGCCTTGGGTGTTGAAAAGATCTTCTACACCGACGATCCGTTCTGGCAGGTGTTCGTGGCCGGCATTTCGACCGGCGGCCCCGAGCCAATGGTCGAGGATTTCAAGGCACTGCAAGCCGTGTTCACCAACATGGTTCAGGGCATCATGCTGGGCGACGGCACCGTTGACGAGTTGGTCACCCAAGCGGGCGTCGAACTGGCCGAAGTGAAGTAATCCCCAACGGGCGGCCTGTCATGGGCCGCCCGTCCCCCCTGTCCGGAGCGATCCATGTCCACGTTAGAACTGTCGCATATCACCAAAAACTTTGGCACCGCGAAGGTGTTGCATGACATTGACCTTGCCATTCATGACAAGGAGTTTGTCGTGTTCGTTGGCCCATCGGGTTGCGGCAAATCCACCCTGCTGCGGATCGTGGCCGGGCTGGAAGAAGCGACCAGCGGCAAAATCGTGATTGATGGGCGTGATGTCAGCCGGGAGCATCCTGTCGAACGCGGCATTTCGATGGTATTCCAAAGCTATGCTTTGTATCCGCATCTCAGCGTGTTCGAGAATATCGCCTTTCCGCTGCGCGTGCAAAAAATCCCGGAACCCGAGTTGAAACAACGTGTCGGGCGGGCGGCTGAAATTCTTCAGCTCATTGATAAATTGGACCTGAAACCCGGACAATTGTCCGGCGGGCAAAGGCAGCGGGTCGCCATCGGGCGGTCAATTGTGCGTAACCCGAAAGTGTTCCTGTTTGATGAACCCCTGTCAAACCTGGATGCCGCGCTGCGCGGTGACATGCGGGTCGAGTTAAGCCAGCTGCACCGTAGCCTGAATGCGACAATGATCTATGTGACGCACGACCAGATCGAAGCGATGACCATGGCCGACCGGATCGTGGTGCTGAACGCGGGCCGGGTCGAACAATTCGGCACGCCGATGGAACTCTACCACCACCCCGCGACCAAATTCGTGGCCAGTTTCATCGGCCAACCCAATATGAACCTGATCCCGGCCACGGTCAAAGCAGTCAGCGGCGGGCTGACTGTGGAACTCGCGGGCGGGTCAATGATGACCTTGCCGGTGAATGCCGGGCTGGTCCGTGTGGGCGACAATGTCGAAGTCGGCATTCGGCCCGAGAATGTCGAACTGGGCGGCAGCGGCAACCTG
>JANOMH010000577.1:0-1870 GCA_031420215.1 Rhodobacterales bacterium
TTGCGCCGGTTGGCAGCCGTGACCTGCACCCCGTCGAGCAGCATCTCGCCCGCATCGGGGGCGGTCAGCCCCATGATCATCCGGGCAATGGTGGATTTGCCCGATCCGGATTCGCCCGCCAGCCCATAGACCTGTCCCTCGGCGATGCAGAGGGAAACCCTGTCGACGGCCCGCACTTCGCCACTGATCCGGCCCCAGCCATTACGGATCGGAAAGGATTTCGTGAGGTCGCGCAGTTCCAGCACCGGGGTCATGGCATCACCTTTCCCGTAAGGCGCGGCACGGCAGCGATCAGGTCGCGGGTGTATTGCTGTTCGGGGTTCGCAAACAGTGTGGCGGTCGCCCCATGTTCGACAACCTGCCCCCGGTTCATGACGTAGACATAGTGAGAGGTTTCGCGGACCACGCCCAGATTATGCGTGATCATCAGCAGCGCCAGCTTTTGCTCGGTCACCAGATCGCGCAGCAGTTTCAGGATTTGCGCCTGTGTGGTCACATCCAGCGCGGTGCCCGGTTCATCCGCGATGAGCAGCCGGGGTTCGGACAGCAGTGCCATGGCAATCAGCACCCGCTGGCGCATGCCGCCCGACAGCATGATCGGATAGGAGGCCGCCACACGTTCGGGGTCGCGCATGCGGACTTGGGCCAGCACCTCCAGCACCCTCTCCCGCCGTTGCCGGCGGTCCCGGTCGCGGCCCAGACGCCGGTCGGCGTATTTCAAAATGGTGCCAAGCTGGTCCTGAATCGTGAAGACCGGGTTGAGCGAGGACATCGGATCCTGAAACACCATGCTCATCGCCGTGCCGCGCAGCGCCAGCCGGTCGCGTTCCGGCATGGTGAGCAAATCCCGCCCGTCGAACATGATCCGGCCCGCCTCGATGCGGGCGGGCGGCTGCGGCAGAATTCCCATGATGGTTTTCATGGTGACGGTCTTGCCCGACCCGCTTTCACCGACCAAAGCAATCTGCGCGCCCTCAGGCACGTCCAGCGAGACGCCCTGCAACACCTGCGACCGCCGCCCATAGGTGGTGAAACTGACACTCAGGTTTTGCACGGACAGAAGCGCGGTCATCGCACATCCTCGACATCAAACATGTCGCGCAACCCATCGCCCAGCAGGTTGAACCCAAGGGCTACAAACAGGATCGCACAGCCCGGCAGCACGCATTCCCACCAGTAGTCCGGCAGATAGCTCGCCCCGTCCGCGACCATCGTCCCCAGATCGGGCGTGGGCGGCTGGATACCAAGGCCGATATAGGACAGCGAGGCCCCGATCAGGATAACAAACCCTGCATCCAGCGAGGTTTTGACCGCGATGGCAGAGACGCAATTGGGCAGTATCTCGCGGAATAAAATATGGAACTTCGACGCGCCCAGCGTCTCTGCCGCCTCCACAAACTCCTGTGTCCGCAACTGGCGTGTGATCGAATAGATCAGCCGCGTGTGCCAGGTCCACCAAAGAGAGGAGATTGCCAGCATGGCATTGATCAGGCTGGGTTGCAGGACAGCGGCCACCGCCAAAGCCATGACCAACGGCGGGATCGCCAGCGCGATATCAGTGATCCGCATGATGATAATCTCGGTCCAGCCGCCGAAATATCCGGCCAGCAGGCCAAGGATTGTGCCGATGGGAATGGCGATGCCAAGGACTACCAGCGCCAGCAAGAGTGACACCCGCAAGCCGAAGATCGCCCGCGTCAGGATATCGCGGCCCACATTATCGGTGCCAAACCAATGTGCGGCTGAGGGGGGCAGATGCCTGCTGCGGAAATCGACAAAGGACCCGGAATGTTCTGGATATGGGGTGATTAGGGGGGCCAAAACGGCGGCCAGAATGCAACTGATCACGATCAGCGCCCCGATCACCGCC
>JANOMH010000578.1:0-1548 GCA_031420215.1 Rhodobacterales bacterium
ACTTGGGTGCCGGCTTTGCGCAAGGTCCCAAGTGATCTTTGACAGCAACTACCGCCCAGCGCTGTGGCCTGATGCGGCCACGGCCCGACGCGCCTGCGCTGCGATGTGGGGGGCGTGCGATCTGGCCTTTCCGTCCTATGACGATGAACTGATGCTGTACCCCGGCAGCAGCACGCGCGATGTGCTGGACCGGATCGCCGCTGCCGGGGTGACCGAAATTGTCCTGAAGCGCGGGGCAACCGGCCCCTTGGTCCGCCAAGACGGCACTGACATCCCCCTGACCCTTCCCGCCGCCAGCCATGTGGCCGATACGACTGGGGCAGGCGACGCGTTTAATGCGGGTTACCTGGCGGCACGGCTGACCGGTGCGGCCCCCGGTGATGCAGCCGCTGCCGGACACAGGCTGGCCATCCGTGTCATTGGGCAGCACGGCGCCGTGATTGCCCGGCCGGACATGCCGCTGTTGTGAAATTCACTGGATTGGTGGTGATTTGGTGGAGCCAAGGGGGATCGAACCCCTGACCTCTTGCATGCCATGCAAGCGCTCTCCCATCTGAGCTATGGCCCCGCCTGTTGCGCCGCTAAGCGCTGGGTATTTGCAGCGTTGCCGCTGCGGGTGGAAAGTCTGCAGCGTCACCGTTGCGTGGTGCTCTCTATGCGAGCAGTGCAGGCGAGATCAAGTGGAAAATCCCGCCTGCATTGGTTTCCGGTCACAGGACCCTACAGATCATCATCCACGGCAACATCGGCCAGTTCTTCGAACGAGACATCATCGTCTTCTTCGTCATCCTCCAGCACTTCGTCGCCGAGATCGCCGTCATCTTCGGCCTCGTCATCATCTAGCAGCAGATCATCCTCGTCCTCGACGACTTTCAGCTTCTTGGTCTGTGCATCCTCGGCATCGGCCACCATGGTGCGGCTCTTGCCAATGTCGATATTGACGATCTGGCCCGTATACGGGCTGACGATCGGCATGGCGTTCAGGTCGTAAAAGCGCTTGCCCGTGGTCGGACAGATGCGTTTCTTACCCCATTCAGCTTTGGGCATGTGTAGTCCCTTCAAACGTGTCGGTAAATCTTGGCGCGGCCTTGCGGCGCATCGGCGTCCCCTGCCATAAGGCGGGGGCAGTGTCAAAGGCTTTGGCACAACAAGGGGTCATATGAGCCAGCACATCCTTCCCGGAAACCCCCCGATCAGCGTGGCCCTGCGCCGCTCTGCCCGGGCGCGCAAGCTGTCGTTGCGGGTGTCCCGGTTGGATGGGCGCGTCACGCTGACCCTGCCGCGCGGCGTGCCTGACCGCGAAGGGCTGTCGTTCCTGCGGTCGCGCGAGGACTGGTTGCGCGGGCATCTGTCCACTGTAGGTGGCGAGGTGCGCCCGGTTTTGGGTGGGACGATTCTGTTTGCCGGGGTTGCGGTTCCCATTCTTGCCGCCCCGGTCAAACGGCTAAGCTACAAAGATGACAGCTTTTTCCTGCCCGACGATCCGGCCCGCGTTGGCCCCCGGCTGTCGGCTTTCCTGAAAACCCAGGCGCGTGACCGGTTGGCCGC
>JANOMH010000579.1:0-1930 GCA_031420215.1 Rhodobacterales bacterium
AGGTCAGCACATCCCCCGGCCCGACCATTTTGGCCGACTTGGACTGATGATTATCATTCAGCCGCAGCTTGCCCGCACTGACAACAGATGCGGCAAGGGTCCGGGTTTTGAAAAACCGGGCCTGCCACAGCCATTTGTCGACACGAATTTCAGGCCTCACATCGGGTCGGGCGGGTTCACTCACTTGGTCTTGAAGGCCGCCAATGCTGCGGCAAAAGGATTGTCCATGTCGATCACTTTATCCCGAACCGGCCGCGCCTCGAACACCTGCGGTTTGTTGGATCGGTCGTCATCGCGCTTGGAATAGGGTTTGCGGTCGGGTCTGGGGCCACGGTCCTCTCGGGGCCGGTCGTCACGCGGCCGATCTTCGCGCACCCGATCCTCTCGGGCCACAGGTTTGTCCCCGCCTTCGGGCTTGGACCCCGGTTGGGGTTTGTAGCGGCTGTCATCGCGGGGGGCCTTGCGGGCGTGGTCGCGTTTGCCGCGCGGTTTGTCGGCGGCGGGTGCACCATCGGCAGCGGCTGGCGTGCCTTCGACGGTACCCTCGACTTTAGGCCCGTCAGACCTACCCCGATCACCCCGGGGTCGGCGATCACGCGGCGGGCGGGCCTCGCCATCGGCGCGGGGTTGCCCGTGAGGTCGGTCCCGGCGTCCGGTGGCGCGCCCTGCCCATGTAAAGTTGTAGTAGGATTCCATTTCGACCGGAGCCACATCAGCAGATGGTTCGGCAACAGCCTCGGCCACAACCGTGTCGCCTGGTTCAACAGCCTCGACCACCTCAACGGCTTGGACAATGACATCAGTCGCAACATCAATTGGCGATTCAACAGCACGTTCAGCCGCAGCTTCGACATCAACGATAATTGCAGGTTCCGCAACTGCATCGGACACAGGTTCAACTGCAACCAATGCTTCAACCGCAACCGGCTCCGCCACCACAACCGGCTTAACTGCCCGAACCTTGGGCCGCTCCAGCTTGTCCGCTTTATACCCCAGCCCGGTCATCAACACGGCAAACTGATCCACCCCCAGCCCGGTGATCGACAGCATATCCGGCATGGCCTCGAACCCGGCGCGGCTGTCTTTGTCGCGCAGCAGATCGGCCAGACGTTCCAGCATATCAATCCGGATCGCGCGTTCACCCGCAGCACGGTAGCCCGCCATCGCATAATATCCGGGCACAGCGCCGGCGGCGGCGGCGACAGTCACGCTGCCGGCCTTGGGGCTTTCGGGGAATTCTTGCAGGCCCTTGGTCAGCGACCACAACAGCAGGCGCAGCCGGGTGGGCGCAGGTTTCAGCAGGGGTTGCTGGAACACAGTGAACTGGCCAAAGCGGATGCCATGCTTGCGCAGGGCGGCGCGGGCCTCCTGGTCCAGCGCCTTGACCTCGTCCGCAATATCGCCACGCGGGATGATGCCGAAATGTTCGCCCATCCGAAAGGCAAAGCCTTTGGCCAAGCCTGTCAGGGTTTCGTCGCGGGTCAGGGCGAGCAGCGGCTCGAACGCGGCGGCTATTTTGCGGTCGATAAAGTGCTGCAACCGGCGCTGCACCTTGGCAATCACCTCGGGGCCAGCCTCTTCATCAACAATAGGCACGACCGTGGGTTTCATCGGTTCAGACCCGGCGGCCAACCGGCCAACCGCATCGGTGCCCCACATCAACCCACCCTGTTCGGTGAAATCAATCTCGGTATCGGGGGCGTTGTAAAAGCGATCCGCCCGCAGATGGAACTGCGGGGCGAGCGCCTGAGTCGTGGCCTGCGCCAGCGTGCGGGCTTCGTCCGGACTGCCGGATTTATCCATCCGGAACCGGAACCCTTCAAGCCGCCCGACGAATTCGCCTTCGACGGTCACATCACCCTTGTCACTGACTTCGGCCACAAGGACCTCCTTTTGTTTGAGCCGCCGGGCCAGAACGCTGGTCCGCCGG
>JANOMH010000580.1:0-4537 GCA_031420215.1 Rhodobacterales bacterium
CCAAAACGACGCGGCAGACCACATTCGGAAGGACTTTATTATGTTTTATCGGGACGAACGTCTCGCACTTTTTATCGATGGATCGAATTTATACGCGGCTGCCAAGTCACTCGGATTCGACATTGATTACAAGCTGTTGCGCGCAGAATTCATGCGCCGTGGGAAACTGTTGCGGGCGTTTTACTACACCGCCCTGCTGGAGAATGACGAATACTCACCGATTCGCCCGCTGGTGGACTGGCTGCACTACAACGGCTTCACCATGGTCACCAAACCGGCCAAGGAATACACCGACAGCCAGGGCCGCCGTAAGGTGAAGGGCAATATGGACATCGAACTGTGCGTCGATGCCATGGAACTGGCCCCGCATGTGGATCACATTGTGTTGTTTTCCGGCGACGGCGACTTCCGGCCACTGGTCGAGGCGATCCAGCGCAAGGGCGTGCGCGTGTCGGTTGTATCGACGATTCGCAGCCAGCCGCCGATGATTGCCGACGAATTGCGCCGTCAGGCTGACAATTTCATCGAACTGGACGAGTTGCGCGAAGTCGTCGGCCGCCCGCCGCGCGAAACCCGGCCAATCCGCGACGAGGCGATGGCCGACAGCGAAGCTGAGGACGAATAAGACTGGCGCCGGGGCAAACGCCCCGGTTTTGCTTTGAGATCAGTCACTCAGGTAATACCGGCCTTGGCCATCGCCTGAGCCAGAGTCAGGCCCGCATAATCCTGCGCGCCAAACAGGGCTCCGCTCTTGCCGTCCGACATCAGGGCCGGGATCAGGGCCCCCGGGATCACTGATGACGGTTCTCCCGGTGCGCGGGGCCCGCCCAGATCGGTGCGGAGCCAGCCCGGATCAAGAAGGTTCATGGTGACCCCGGTGCCTTCGAGTTTCGGGGCAAAATCCTTGACGAATTTATCCACTGCCGCCTTGGACATGGCATAGGCCGCCAATTCCGGCTGGTTGCGGATGCCGGAACTCACATTGATCACCCGGCCCCACTTCCGCTCCAGCATCGGCGGAATCAGGCGGTAACAGATACGGGCCAAGGCGATGACGTTCACCTCAAAGCTTTGGCGCATATCTTCGGCAGGGACATCCCAATAGTCATTGCGAAAGGGCGTCCCGATGGCCGCATTGTTATACACGATGTCCACATCGGCGGTCTTTTGCACGAGATCCAGCATCGCCTCGACCTGCACCTCTTGCGCCAGTTCCGCGGCGACGGTCACAACCCGCACACCTGTTCCACGCAGCTTGTCGGCCAGGGTCTGGGTATGTGCCAAGTCCCGGCTGTGCAGAATGAGATTCGACCCCAACCCGGCCAATCCCTCTGCAAGGTGGACGCCGACACCCCGGCTCGCCCCAGTCACAAGTGACCACTTTCCGGTCAATAGCGGCATTGAGTATCCTCCTCTGTGCGGCCAATCCAAGAATTGCCCTTTTACCAAAGCGCTGGCAAGTGGTCTGCATGAGATTAGCGCAGACCGCGACAGACCACATTGCGGAATTGTCCGGTTTGGCTGGACGATCACGCTTTCAGGCCCTAACTCTGATTTCAAACCGGAGCCTTCAGCCATGACCAAACCCCCGTTAACCCTCTACCTCGCCGCCCCCCGTGGCTTTTGCGCAGGCGTGGACCGGGCGATCAAGATCGTCGAGATGGCATTGGAAAAATGGGGCGCTCCGGTCTATGTCCGGCACGAAATCGTGCATAACAAATTCGTGGTCGATGGGCTGCGGGCCAAGGGGGCGGTGTTTGTCGAAGAACTGGCCGAATGCCCGCCCGACCGGCCAGTGATCTTTTCCGCGCATGGCGTGCCCAAATCGGTGCCGGCCGAAGCTGTGAACCGGCAGATGATCTATGTCGACGCGACCTGCCCCCTGGTCAGCAAAGTGCATTTCGAGGCGGCGCGGCACGCAGAAAGCGGCTTGCAGATGATCATGATCGGGCATGCGGGCCACCCCGAAACCATCGGAACCATGGGGCAACTTCCGGCCGGAGAAGTGCTGCTGGTCGAAACCGTCGCCGATGTGGAAACCGTGCAGGTGCGCGACCCGGCCCGATTGGCCTTTGTCACCCAGACCACGCTGTCGGTGGATGATACCGTCGATATCATATCCGCCCTGAACGCCCGGTTTCCGGCAATTGTCGGGCCGCATAAGGAAGACATCTGTTATGCCACCACCAACCGACAAACGGCGGTCAAGGCAATGGCCCCGGACTGTGACGCGATGCTGGTGATCGGGGCCCCAAATTCATCCAACTCCAGGCGGTTGGTCGAGGTGGGCGAAAAAGCAGGCTGCCGCTATGCTCAACTGGTCCAGCGGGCGGCCGATATCGACTGGCGGGCACTGGAAGGGATCAGGACGGTAGGCATCACTGCCGGGGCCTCGGCGCCTGAAGTGCTGACCCAGGAAGTGATCGCCGCCTTCAAAACCCGCTACGAGATCACTATAAAGCTGGTCGAAACCGCCAAAGAAGACGTCGAATTCAAACTCCCCCGCATCCTGCGCGAACCGGCCTGATGCCCGATCTTTTCGCCTATACCGACGGGGCCTGCTCTGGCAATCCCGGTCCCGGTGGCTGGGGGGCGCTGCTGATCGCACGCGACGGGGATGTGGTCGTCAAACAGCGCGAACTGTCGGGCGGTGCGGCGGACACCACCAATAACCGCATGGAACTCCTGGCCGCGATCAATGCACTTGAGGCGCTGGACCGTGCCAGTGTGATCACGGTCATCACTGACAGCGCCTATGTCAAGGACGGCATCACCAAATGGATCCACGGCTGGAAACGCGCGGGCTGGCAGAAAAAAGGCGGGCTGAAAAATGTCGAGTTGTGGCAGAGGCTTGATCTGGCCGCCGCCCGGCATCAGGTCCGCTGGGAATGGGTCAAGGGGCACGCCGGCCACCCCGAGAATGAGCGGGCGGATGAGTTGGCAAGGGCGGGCATGGCCCCGTTTAAGCCCGGCCAGTCCGAGGCTGCGCCAGGATGAGGCGGGCCATCGGTTGGGCTCTGGCCCTGCTGGTGCTGGCCTTGGGGCTGATCTTGTGGCGCGCGCCGCAGATTGCGGTCCTTGTGGGCGAAGGATTTCCCGGCGCAGTCTGGCCTGTGCCGGGAAATTTCGCCCCGGTAGCCGGGGCACAAATCGTGACTGACCCACCCATTGCCCCCGCACCCCCCGATGCGGCGTTGAACCGGCTGGCCGAAAGCGGCGGCCGGGCACTGCTGTTTTCCCAAGGTGGCGTGCTGCGGGCCGAAGCTTACGGCGATGGGGTCGGGCGCAAGACGCTGCTTAATTCCTATTCAATGGTCAAGTCACTGGTCGGCGCGCTGGTGTTGCGGGCGGTGGCCGACAGGCGGATTGCGGGGTTGGACACTGACCTGCGCGACATCCTTGGGCCAACGGCGCCGGGAATCACCATTGGCGCAGCACTGAACATGACCAGCGGGCTGGCCATGGCCGAAGAACCGCCGAAAGGGCCGCAAAGCCTTGACGATGAAGGCGGATATTCGGCCTGGGGGCCGCTGGCCCGGCTGCATGCCTTTGGTATCCGCACGGTCCTGCCCGACCTGCGCGTTGACCCGGCGCTGGCGGGCGAGTTCCATTACCAAAGTGCCAATACGGCCCTGCTGGGGCTTGTGCTCGAGAGGGTCCATGGCCGCCCCTTGCCCGAGATCCTGTCCGACCAGATCTGGCGGCCCGCCGGAGCAGCCACGGCGCAGTGGCGGTTGACCCCAGCGGGCGACGGGGTTTCTGCCTATTGTTGCCTTTATGCCCGGGCCATCGACTGGCTGAAGGTCGGCGAATTCCTGTTGCACAACGGCGGGGCAGAGCCATTCCTGCCCCCGGACCTGTGGCGCACCTTTGTCCTGCCCGATCTGCTGCCACAGGTGCGGCTACGGGGCAGCTATGGCCGGCACATCCGGCATGATGTGCTGGACCGGGCAGGTGCAGGCATCGCCGGGCCTTTTGCCTACATGACCGGGCTCGAGGGGCAGATCGTCTATCTGATCCCTGGGTCTGATACGGTTGTGGCGCGGTTCGGGGCGGAGGTGCAATTGTTGCATTCCACGATCTATGACCTGTTTCCCGCCGCCGAGTGACCTGGGCAGTTGTCACACCTGATGCGAAGGCCTGACTTTGGGGCAAGGGTGGGTTGAAACCCACCTTACTCTGCAATTTCTTTGGGTTTCAAATATCCGGCCTTATGTATCAAACGCACCAAGACCGCGAGGGCTTGAGTGATGGGTAAGGTGCTTTTTGCCCTTCTAGTCTGCACTTTCATAGGTCACAATGTCAGCAATAAATATCCAGTTGCCTTGATCGGTCTCCATGAACGTACCGGAACTGAGCGGCGCTTTGATTTCTTTTTTGAAAATATCCCTGTATTCAATAACGTAACTAAACCGGATCGGGCTTGTGTTGTCCAAAAAACTTGCGTTATCAATCTTAAACGAGTTGCGCAAAAGATGGTTCGTTTTACCCCCCGCCGCGATGTGTTGAAGGTTACGGCCAGAAGCAAACATCCCCG
>JANOMH010000581.1:0-1722 GCA_031420215.1 Rhodobacterales bacterium
CCGCAACGTCAAGGGCCTGAAGATCGGTGACCGGGTGGTTGGCGAATGCGTGATCAAGACGCCCGAGCGCATCCATCATTTCGGCTTTTCCATGGACGGGGCCAACCGCGAGTTCTTTGCCGCGCGCCCCGAATGGCTGCACAAGCTGCCGGACGGGGTAGACAACGCCAAGGGCGCGCTGATCGAGCCGTTCACCTGCGGCTATTATGCGGTGCTGCGCCATGGCGGGGTTTCTGCGGCGGATACCGTGGTGGTGTCGGGCGGCGGGACGATTGGCCTTGTGTCTGCGGCGGCGGCCATTGGCATGGGCGCGCGCGTCATTGTGGTCGATCCGGTGCCGCTGCGCCGCGACATCGCGATGCGGCTGGGCGCGGATGGCACGGTTGACCCGTCGGCGGGCGATCCGGTCGAGATGGTGCAGGACTTGACCAAAGGCGGGGCCGATCTGGTGGTCGAGGCGGCGGGGCATGCCTCGTCGCTGGCCAATGTCTTTGAGTACGCCCGGCAGGACGGGCATGTCTCGATGGTCGGCATCAATATCGGGCAGACATTCCCGGTGGCGCTGGGCAAAATCATGATGAAGAACCTGACGGTGCGCGGCTGCATCGGCTCGCCCGGTGTCTGGCCCGCCGCCATCCGGTTTCTGGAGCGGACGGGGATCGACCTCTCGCCGATCCAGACCCATACTTATGCGCTTGACGATGCTTTGGCCGCACTTGAGCTAGGCAAGGATCCCCAGCGGGCCGTCAAAGTGACACTGGAAATCGCCTGAACGGAAAGGCTGAGAAGTAGAATATGACACCGACCGGCACCACATTCGGCACTCAGGACCAGCGGCGCGGGCTGGCGGGGATCGTGTTCCCGCGCCAGTTTCTGACGGTCCTCAGTTCGACCCTCGTGCTGATCGGGCTGTGCATGATCCTCGCACCGTCCTCTGTGTCTTATGGCGCACTGTCCGGGTCGCTGCCATTCGCGGCGATTCTGGCCATCGTCGGGCTAGGGCAAATGTTGGTCGTCCAGCAGGGCGGGTTTGATCTGTCGATTGCGGGCGGCGTGTCGCTGGCGGTGGTACTGTCGGTGCATTACCCGGCGGGGGACAACAGCCTGCTACTGCCCGCGATGCTTATGGCGATGGGCTGCGGCGTTGTGGCGGGGGTTATCAACGGGTTGCTCGTCGGCTTTCTGCGCCTGAACGCGGTGGTGGCGACCATCGGCGTCAATGCCCTGCTGTATGGCATGGTCTTTGCGGTGTCGGGCGGCGTGCCAAAGTTCACCACGGACCTGCTGGCCCAGATTGCCGGCGGCAGCATGCTGGGGATCGCCAATGCGGTCTATGTGGCGCTTGCGGTCCTGGTGCTGGTGGCCTTCGTGATGAAAAAGACCGTCATTGGCCGGCGGTTCGAGGCCGTCGGGGCCAATCCGTTGGCGGCCAGCGCCATCGGGTTGCGGGTGAAGCTGCATGAAATGATGGCCTATGTATTGGCGCAACTGCTGTATTGCATCGCCGGTTTTCTGATTGCCGGGCTGACCCAGCAACCCACGGCCTTTCAGGGCGACAGCCTGCTTTTGCCCTCGGTCGCGGTCGTGGTGCTGGGCGGCACATCGCTGCTGGGCGGGCGCGGCTTTCCGGTCTCGACCGTCATCGCGGCCTTCTTTCTTAGTCAACTGAGCCAGTTCGCGCTCGCCATTGGCGTGCCCTACTCGGCCCAGACCATCATTCAG
>JANOMH010000582.1:0-9653 GCA_031420215.1 Rhodobacterales bacterium
GCCGCGCGCGGGCGGCTTTGGTCCATGGTGTGGATATTGGCGTTGTAGATCACTGTGTCATGGGCCAAGGCGCAGTGCCTCTAGTGGTGCCCAATCGGGGGCCGGGATAACCTGGGCCACCTGTTCAACATCACGGGTCCAGCCGAAAAAGCACAGAAACGGGGTCGGGCCAACTTTGGTCAGATGCGGTTGAAACGGCGGGTTCCAGACGGGCTGATGGGCGGGTTTGATCGTTAGCGGATCATCGGGGCCAAACCGCCAGCCATGTGGGCCGGTCAGCGGAGCGTAAAGTTCCGGGGCTGCATGGTTGTGGTCGCGGTACAGCACATGGGGGGCGATCAGAAACAGGCCAAAGTCGAAATCCAGTGCCGCTATCGCCGCATCCTGCCCACGGAACGAGGTATAGGCATGGCCCGTGGCGAAACCGGCCCCGATCTGTTCGGGTGGATAACCATCATAGGTGATCCAATTCAGATCGGGCCGCGCTGCACCAATTGCCCCGGCAAGGTCAGGATGGGTCTGGCCAAGTGCGGCGAGCGCGGCAGGAAGATGCGCCGTGACCACGGTATTTTCTGGCGTTACCGCAAGGCTGGGCGGCCCGTCGCGAAGGCGGTTAATGCCGTCACAAACCTCGGCCACGCCGTGGCCGGGCAGTGCGCGTAGATAAAGCTGCGCCTGATCAAGCAGGTTGCAGATGCGGTCTGCGGGGGCATTGGCAAAGGACAAACCACGTTCGGCCAGAACCCGGTCGGGGGGCTCGGTATCGCTGGCGGCGGCAATCCGGTAAGCCTCAAGCCGGGCGGCGCAGATCTGTCCGGTCTGATACAGCGCCATCGCATTGGCATAGCGCTGCCGCCCTGATCCGCTTTCTCCCAGCGGAACGCCTAAAAGCCCCGCCCCCCAACGCCTCGCCCCGTTCATGCGTTATCCCTATAGGCCATGCGGGCATCGCGGGCCCGCCGCACATCGGCCCGGTTCAACAGCCAGCCCGCAATGATCACACCTACACCCACCACAAGCACGGTCAACGTCGCCAGCGCATTGACATCCGGGGTCACCCCCAGCTTGACCTTGGACCAGATCAGCAGCGGCAAAGTGGTATTGCCCGGCCCGGTGGTAAACGACGTGATCACCACATCATCCATCGAGATCGTAAAGGCCAGCAGCCAGCCCGACAGGATTGACGGCGCGATGACCGGCAGTGTCACATCAAACAACACCTGCCATGGGCGCGACCCAAGGCCCATCGCCGCCTCTTCAATGGCGCGGTCTGATTGTGTCAGGCGTGACACGACGATTGTTGTCACGAACTCCATCGAAAAGGTAATATGCGCCAGCGTAATCGTGGCGAACCCGCGCTGTGCGGGCCAGCCGACCCATTCGGCCAACAAGATAAAGAAAATCAGCGAAGAGATCCCGGTGATCACTTCCGGCATGATCAAGGGCGCATTGACCAGCCCCGAAAACAAAATCCGCCCCCGGAACCTTTTGAACCGGGCCAATGCAAATCCGGCCATTGTGCCCAGGATCGTCGCTGCCGTGGCCGACAGCACCGCAATCTTGAGCGACAGTATCAGTGCGGCGATGACCTGTTTGTTGGACAGCAAAGAGATATACCATTTGGTCGAAAACCCACCCCAAACTGTGGCCAGCCGCGACGCATTGAACGAATAGACCATCATCGACAGGATCGGGATGTAAAAGAACGCAAATCCGAAACACATGACCGAGATCAGAAAGACCGGGCGCCGGTTCATTTGCCAGCCCTCTCGACCTGCGCCTGAAAATGGCTATAGACCGTCATCGGCACGACCATGAGCACCAACAGGGCCACTGACACCGCCGCAGCCATGGGCCAATCGCGGGCGCTGGTAAATTCGTCCGAAATCACCCGCCCGATCATCGGGCTGCCTGCATCGCCCACCAAAGTGGGGATCACCAATTCGCCCGCGACGGGGATAAACACCAATAGCCCGCCGGCAATAATCCCCGGAATGCTTTGCGGCAGGGTTATGTCCCAAAACACCTGCAACGGCGTGCTGCCCAGATCAAGGGCCGCTTCGTCTAGTGTCGGGTCCAGCCGTTCCAGACTGGCGTATAGCGGCAGGATCATGAACGGCAGGTAGGTGTAAACCATGACCAGCACGACCGCGAAATTACTGTTCATCATCGGAACGGAACTCACCGCCCAATCCACCGGTACGACAAAATTCCAGACCTCGGTCAGTAGCCGGTTGAACCAGCTGTTTTTGCCGATCAATCCCATCCATGCATAGACCCGCAACAGGAACGAGGTCCAAAACGGCAGGATGACCAGCATAAGCAGGACGTTGCGCCACCCGCTTGACACCCGCATCAGCCCCAAAGCCATGGGAAAGCCAAGCAACAGGCACAGCACCATCGCCACAAACGCATTGCCAAGCGAGGTCAGGAATGCCCGGACATACAGGTCATCGGTGACCAGCCGCCGAAAGCTGTCAAGATTGACCCAGGCGGCATCACCACCAATGCTGAATGGGGGGGCGGTCGGGGTTTTGGTGGCCACGCTCATCGCTACGACAATCAGGAACGGCAACAGGAACAGGACAACCAGCCATAGATAGGGCAGGCCGATCATGATGTCGGACCAGCCTTTTCGGTTGAACCACCGGGATAGGGCATTGTCGGGGCGGAGGGTGGCCATGTCCTATTCAGTCAACACAATGGCAGCGCCGGGATCGAACGACAGCCAAACCTTGTCGTCCCAGTCAGCCACCCGCGCGGCCTCGTTTCCGCGACTGGCGTTCACGGCATGAACCGCCATCAGCGCACCCGAGGGCAGGATAATCCGGTACAGGCTGTCTTTGCCGAAATAGGCCAGATCCTTGACCTTGCCTGCGATCACATTGCCCAAAGCCGGGCGATGATGGGTGATGCGCAGCTTTTCGGGGCGAAGCGCCAGTGACACGGTCTGACCCACAACCAAACCCGGAACGACACGGGCGTCGATTGTAGACGCAAAGGCCGGGACATTCAGTTGGGCCGTGTTGGCCGTGAGGGCCGTGACTGTCGCCTCGAACGAGGTGATCGAGCCGATGAACCCGGCGACAAACCGGCTGTTGGGAAACTCGTAAATCTCGGTCGGGCTGCCGATCTGTTTCACTTCGCCCTTGTCCATCACGGCGATGCGGTCGGACAAGGTCATCGCCTCTTCCTGATCGTGGGTCACGACCATAAAGGTAACGCCGGTGCGTTCCTGGATCGACATCAGTTCAAACTGGGTATGTTCGCGCAGCTTTTTGTCCAGCGCGGCCAAAGGTTCGTCCAGCAAGAGCAGCTTTGGTTCGCGGGCCAGCGCGCGGACGAGGGCAACGCGCTGCCGTTGACCGCCGGAAATCTGATGCGGTTTGCGCGCGGCGTAAGGCGTCAGCTGAACCAGATTAAGCATATCACGCACCCGGTCCATGCGTTGGACTTTGGTCATCGGCTCGTGCTTAAGGCCGTAGCCGATGTTTTGCTCCACTGTCATGTGCGGAAACAAGGCATAGCTTTGGAACATCATATGGACCGGGCGCGAATATGCGGGCACGCCGGACATATCCTTGCCGTCCAGAAAGATCCGTCCGGCCGAGGGGTCCTCGAACCCCGCAAGCATCCGCAACAGCGTGGTCTTGCCGCAACCCGACCCGCCCAAAAGCGAAAATATCTCGCCTTTATGGACGGTCAGGGATACATCCTTGACCGCCTGAAACGTGCCAAACGACTTTGACACGCCTTCGATGCGCAGGAACGGGTCGTCCACCTTAACCGCCCGCTTTGATATCGGTCCAGATGCGGGTCAGCTGGCTTTCCTGTTCAGGGGTTTGCGGCTGGGTGACGTAAAGCTGACGGATCACCACGGCATCGGGATAGATCGCCGGATCATTGGCTATCGCAGGGTCAAGAAACGGACGCGAGGCGAGGTTGCCGTTGGCATAGCCGGTGTAATTGGAACAGGCGGCGGCCACTTCGGGGCGCATCATGTAATCCAGAAAAAGATGTGCATTTTCGACGTTCGGCGCGTCGGCGGGAATGCACATCACATCATACCACATCGGCGCGCCGGTCTTGGGGATGTAGTAGCCCAGGTTAATCTCGATACCCGCTTCGGCGGCGCGGGCGCGGGCGACGGCGTAATCGCCTGACCAGTTGTTAACGGCGCAAACCTCTTTGTTGGGAATGGCGGTCAGGTAATTCGAATTGTCAAAAGTCTGAATATACGGGCGGATCTGGGCAAAAGCTGCGGCCATCTTTTCATATTCAGCCGGGCCCGCCGTGCCCGGATCAATCCCCAGCCAGGACATCACCATATAGCCGATATCGGTTGGGCTATCCAGAATGGAAATCCCGCAATCGGCCAGTTTCGCCGCGTTTTCCGGCAGGAATATCGTGTCGAGCGAGGTCAGATCAGCGTCCGGCAGGCGCTCCCTGATCATATCCAGATTATAGGTGAACCCCACCCCGCCCCACATATAGGGCATCCCATAGTCACTGGAGGGCACGAAAGTATCGACCAGTCTGATGATATCGGGATCAAGGTTTTTCCAGTTCGGCAGTTTGGATTTATCCAGCTTTTGATAGATGTTGACAGCCAGAAACTCTGGCATCGAATAACCCGCCATATCCACCACATCATAGCCGGTTGATCCGGTCAGCAACTTGGCCTGCATTTCCTCGGAACTGGCGTAAAAGTCATAGACCACGCCAATCCCGGTTTCAGCCTCGAAATCGGCAATCGTGGTCTCGCCGATATAATCGGCCCAGTTATAGATATTCACACTGCCTGCCTGTGCCCAGGACGGGCGGACAAAAGGTGTTGCCAAAGTCCCGGTCAGGGCCCCGCCAAAGGCTGCAAGAGTAGAGCGCCGTGTCAGTTTCATGGTTCTTCCTCTGCTGTGACGTGCCGCTGTCGGGCACTTTGTTAAATTTGCGTCTGTCGGCTCGATTCAAGCATCTGCGCGTTTTGCTGGGCCATCTTCGTCTCGGGCGGAGCATCGTCGAGCGTTGTCACCGGTAAAAGCCGGCGCAGTTTGTCATGGTGAAGCCGCACGCCGTATTCCAGATCCGACAAATGGAATGCGGCAAAGGCCAGTGATTTCATCGACTCATTCGACCAGATCGTCAGCTGCTGATCTTCGGCCGACGTATCGCGGTCAATCCGCACCCCAAGGTATCGCGCCGCCCGGGTTTGCCGGGTTTCGCCGGGCTGGTGATATCCCGCCAACGACATAACGGTTTCACCCGGCGCAACCGGGATTTCCTGATAATATTGCACCGCTTCGGGGGTAAAGATGAACACTGTATTGGGAAACAGCCCATAATAGTTCCACGCCCGCTGCAAGCGCTGTGGCAGCCAGTCCTGCAGGGGCGACAGCTTGACATAATTGCGCACCGACCAGCGCCTGCCCGGCCTGTCACCGTAAGTGGCGTTCGACTGCATCAGCCCGTTTGCATGGAAAATGTCGGCATAACTGGGGCCGTAAAGTTCCTGCAATGCGGGATGGGCAAGGGCGACGTGATACCCCTCATTGTCCACATCACAGACCGATTTCCAGTTGACCGGGGTCTGCCCCCAATAGCCATGCGCCCCGACAGGCAACAGGGTTTCGGCCCGGAAATCTCCAAAATCGGCGTCATAGGGCTGCAGGCAATCGGCCACTGATCCCTGTGGACCCGGCAAAAAGCGCAGGAACACAAAGCCGCGCCAGATTTCCATCTCGATCGGTTTCAGACCGAATTCAGCGCGGTCCATGGCACCAAAGGTTTCCGGCCGGGCTGCCCCGCGCAATGAGCCGTCAAGATTATAGACCCAGCCATGAAACGGGCAAACCAAAGCGCCCTTGCAATGGCCCGATGCCCCGTCAACCACCCGCGCGCCCCGGTGGCGGCACAGGTTATGGAACGCCTGCAATTGGCCATCCTGCCCGCGCATCACCACCGCCCGTTCCCCCAGCAGATCAAAGCTGCGCCAGTCGCCGGGGATGGGGATATCATTGATATGACAGCCCACTTGCCAGTGGTTCAGAAACACATGGGTGCGTTCAAGATCAAACAGCGCTGGCGAGCGATAGGTCCATGCGGGCAAACCCCGGCGGTCCCATGTGGTGGGAAATGGGCGCATTTCAGGCGCGTGATCGTTCATGCCTTCCCCTCCATCCCGGTCAAAAGCCATTGGTGAAACCGGTGTATCTCGTATTCCTCGGGCATCAGCCGCGCCGCGCTGAACGACGGGGACCGCAAACCGCGCCGGTTCATCTCGGCTGCGGCCCCATCCAGACCCATGACAATCCTGGCAAAAGCAGCAACTTCGGCAGCGTCAAAGCCCGGTTGCGCCAGCGTTTCGGGTGCAAAATGCCATTCGGCCACCAGTCGGGTCCGCTCTGGCCCCAAGGGTTCGATACGGACAGAACGGACATAGTCCGGATGCGCCACGACATAGACCGAGGGCCACATCGTTACAAAACGGTAGCCTTCGGCGCGTTCCGCAGCCGTCAGGCCCGCAAAGACCGGGCCACAGGGCTGGCCCGACATGGTCCAGCTTGCCGCCCCGGCCCTTAGCTTTGCCGCCTCTGGCTGATCAGGCGTCCAGCCCAAAGCCTCGGTCGCGCCCATCACGCCGGTGCCATAGACCGGCACCAGATCGCACAATTCGGGATGAATGCCGGGGCAGTGCAGGCATTCGGAATAATTTTCCCAGAACGATTTCCAGTTGCAGGCCAGTTCTGTTTCCCATCGGTGGGCGGTGATCAGCCCATCCATCGGCCAGTTGTTCAACGTTGAAAGTGGCACATCAGCCATGATCGGCCCCGGATCGGCGGCAGTATTCAGAAACACAAAGCCGTTCCAGATGCGGTGCTGCACCGGGCGCAAGCCATGATCGGCGGCGTCAAAATCATCGGTCGGATGGGCATGCGCCGTTGAAACCAGCCGCCCGTCATCGGCTGCATAGGCCCAGGCGTGATAGGGGCAGCGGATCAACTTGCCCAACGGCTGCTCAGCGTGCTGGCACAGTTCTGACCCGCGATGACGGCAGGAATTGTGAAAGGCCGAGACCGCGCCATCTGCATCGCGGCAGATGATGACTTCGGCCAAGCCCACTGTGGCCCGACGCATCGTGGCGGGGGTAAGATCGGTCAACCGCCCGATGCAAACCCATTGTTGCGCGAACACGGTTGCCATTTCCCGCGCGTACCAGTCAAAGGAAAGGTAAGCCGCCTGTGGCAACCCCTTTGGGCAGTGATCAAGCCGGGGCGAAAGCGGATGGCGTTCTTGTCCCATCAGAACTTTCCCGGTGGCATAGCACGACGATGCGGCGGGTTGTAAAACGGCCGTCCGACCAGGGTCACCGGTAACATCAGCTTGACATATTGCAGCTCTCGCAGGGCATAAATCTCGACCCACAGATTTCCACCATTGCGATATTTCGCCGGAACCTGCGCAATGGCGATGGATCGTTTCAGCGCGGGCGACCAGGCGGCGGCAGTGATAAAACCTGCCTCGGTTTTCCTGTTGTGATACAAGATCGACCCAGCGGCAGACACATTGCCCGGCACATCCAACCCGACAAGCGCCCAGTCCGACCCTTTGTCGCGTTCGGCCAACAGCGCACGCCGCCCGGTAAAATGGCCCTTGTCCCAATCAATCATCCACGCCAGCCCCATGTCCAGCGGGCTGCGGGACCGGTCTTCGCGCAGGGCCTGATCGGCGGGAATGAAATCCATATTGGTAATGATGAACCCGGCCTCGATCCGGGCAACGTCCAGCGCTTCGGTCCCAATCGGGCGAATGCCCCATGGCGCGCCCGACGCGAACAGATGGTCCCAGACCGGCAGGGCTTGTGCCGGGTCCATCCACAACTCATATCCCAGGTCGCCGGTAAATCCGGTGCGCGATATTGTTATCTCTTTGCCTTCAAACGGAAAACGGGCCATCCGAAACGGCTTTAGCGCCACAACATCAAACCCCGCCGCCTGCAACACACTGGCCGAACACGGCCCCTGCAATGACAGCGCCGCGATATCTTTGGTGATTTCGGACACTGCCACGTCAAAGCCCAGGGCACTGTCCAGCAACCAGTTCAGATGCCGTTCCTGACAGCAGATCATGTAATGATCAGTGGCATGCCGGAAACAATGTCCCGTCATCCAATATCTTGCCCTGATCATCGCACCAGACTGTGTAATGCACCCCGCCGACCGAAAGTTTGCCCGCATCCCGCACCGTCAGCCGGTTCAGATAAGCCACGGCATCCGGTCCACGCACAGCATATTTGATCATCGGACACAGGTCATAGACCGACGCTGTGTTGCGGATCGCAGTGTATTCCATATCCGTGTCGCCAAAACACAGCGCCGCCAGATAGCCCGCCCACGGCCCCCACCGGTTCAGGGTATTTGCCGCAAGCGTGCGTTCATAGAACGGAGTTTGCAAAAGCGGCGTTCTGAAATGAGATAGGGCGGTCATTGGCGCACTCCGGCGATGATCCGTTCGGCGGCGTTCCAACCCGCCGCGCCATTGATTCCGCCGCCGGGATGGCTGCCGGCACCGGCCAGCCACAGGCCGGGCAAAGGTGTCGCATATTGAGCGGCTTCGCGCAGCGGGCGGTTGAACAGTATTTGTTCGACCGACAATGCGCCATGGTGCCAGTTGCCACCGACCATACCAAACCGAGCCGCTATATCCTGCGGCATGAGCAGTTCGGCATGGGCAATCAGCCGACGAATGCCGGGGGCATGGGCCGCAAGCCGGGCCAGTGTGTTTTCCAGCATCTCAGCCCGCGCGGCCCCTGGCCCGGCCTTGGGGGCATGCAGGGCGAACTGGACAACGGCTGACAAGACATGCTGACCCGGCGGTGCCAGACCTTCCTCGTGCGCCGATGGCAGGATAATTTCCATCACCGGGGCCAGTGGCACCTCGCCGTATTTCACCGGGTTGAACGCCAGCTCCACTGCGTCAGATGACCCAGCAATCACCAACCGTGACTGCAGATCAGCCCCCCGAAAATCAGGGACGGCGTGCAGTGCCAGATGCAGTTTTGCCGCCGCCCCGCGCGACCGGATATGCACGGTGCGGCGGTAGAAATCGGTATCCAGCGGTGCAGCACCGACCAGTTTTTGAAACGTCGTGCGCGGGTTTATCGCCGAGACGATCAACCCGGCGCGAATATCCTCGCCCGACCCAAGGCGCACCCCTATGGCGCGGTCGCCTTCGATCAGCACCTGCGCCACGGGCGTGCCAGTGCGCAGGTCGGCGCCACAGGCGATGGCCGCCTTGGTCATCGCTGCGGCCAGTGCGCGCATCCCGCCCTTGGGCAACAGCGGCTGGTCACCCATCGCCAGCCGGTTCAGATACAGGATCAGCGAATTGGGCGACCGGGGGCCAAGCCAACTGCCCAATGTGGCATCAAAGCACAACAGGCCCTGCAGGCGCTTGTCGGTCAATTCAGCCGCCGCCACGTCATAGACATTGATCAGGATCATCCGCATGAATTCACGAAACTCATCCCGGCCCAAGGCGCGGATGCCAATCCCGTGCCGGCTGAGTCTGAGCCATTCATTGCCCGCAGCGTTCAGTCGCGGCGGAGTCATCGCGCGGAACGGGGCCAGCACGCGGGCGAAACTGGCAAGCTGGCGGTG
>JANOMH010000583.1:0-2280 GCA_031420215.1 Rhodobacterales bacterium
GGCGTTATAGCCGGTGCGGATCGGGTTGATGGCGATGACTTTGGCGTGGCGGGCTTTGAGTTTACCGAGGCCGATTTTGATCGGGTTGGAGTCGTGGTCCTCGGCCACGCCGAACAAGAGGAACAGTTGGGTGTGGTCCCAATCGGGCTGGCCAAACTCCCAGAAGGCTCCTCCCAAAGTATAGATGCCTGCGGCGGCCATGTTGACAGAGCAGAACCCGCCATGGGCGGCGTAGTTCGGGGTGCCGTAGGCCTGCGCCCAGAAGCTGGTGAAGCTCTGCGACTGGTCGCGGCCGGTGAAGAAGGCGAGTTTTTCGGGGGCTTGGGCGCGGATCGGGGCGAGCCAGTCGGTGGCTTGTTGCAGCGCTTCGTCCCATGAGATTTCTTCGAACTGACCGGAGCCGCGCGGGCCGGTTCGCCGCAGGGGATTGCGCAGGCGCGACGGGGCGTTGATCTGCATGATCCCGGCGGAACCCTTGGCGCAGAGCACGCCTTTGTTAACCGGGTGGTTACGGTTGCCCTCGATATACGCGACCTTGCCGTCTTTGAGATGCACGTTGATCCCGCAGCGGCAGGCGCACATGTAGCAGGTGGTTTGTTTGACCTCGTCCGAGACTTTGGGGGAGAGGTTGAGAATGGGTTGGGTCATCGGGCGCTTTGTGTTGGTTTTCTGTGGTGTAGCGGGTTTTTGGAATGCTGTCGGCCCGAAAGCGACATTTACGGAACAGACATCAGCGAGAGTGCGTCGCGGGCGATCTGGCGTTCTTCTTCGGCTTTGATGATGTGGATCGGTTTGGGGCCGAGGTAGGCGAGGTGGCTCATGATTTTGTCCCGGATCAGCGGGGCGTTTTCACCGATGCCGCCAGTGAAGGCTACGGCGTCAAGGCCGCCCATGGCGGTGATGGCGGCACCGGCGTGCCGGGCGGCGTGGTGGCAGAAGTGGTCGATGGCGAAACGCGCGTCAGGGTCGGTGCGGGCCAGAAGGGCGGCCATGTCGTTGGTGCCGCCGAGCGCCTTGAGGCCGGAGTGGTGGTTCAGGATATGGGCGGTCTCGTCGATGCCGTGGCGGCGCGCAAGGTCGAGCACGGCCATGGGGTCGATGGCGCCGGAACGGGTGCCCATGGTCAGGCCGTCGGTGGGGGAATAGCCCATGGTTGTGGCCACGGAGCGCCCGTTCAGGATGGCGCAGAGGCTGGCGCCATTGCCGAGGTGGAAGGCGAGCAGGCGTTCGGGCAGCGGGGAGAGTTGGCGGATCAGGCTGGCGTAGCTGAGGCCGTGAAAGCCGTAGCGGCGCAGGCCTGTGGCGCGGTCTGACAAAGGCAGGGCGTAGGTAGTTTCCACGGGCGGGATGGTGGCGTGAAAGGCGGTGTCGAAGCTGGCGTATTGCGGCAGGTTCAGGGGGGAGAGCGCCGCAATTGCGGCGAGGTTGGCGGGGTTGTGCAGGGGGGCCAGGGGCGAGCAGGCGCGGATTTGGGCGAGAGTGGTTTCGGTCAGCAAGGTGGGGGCGGTGAGGGTCGCGCCGCCGTGCACAACGCGGTGGGCGATGGCGGTCAGCTGCGGCAGATGGGCGAAGAGGCTGTCGAGCGTCTGGGTGATGGCCGTGGCATGGCTGGTGATTTCGGTCAGGTTCAGGGCGGCGAGCTTAGCAAGATCGCGGCTGAAGACAGCGGCTTTGAGCGAGGAGGAGCCTGCGTTAATGACGAGGATCATGGCGTGCCGTTCCTCCGCGCGGCGCGCGACGGCGCTGGTGCGGGGGGCGTGGGTTTCACCCACCCTACGGTCATTTTGCCATTCCTGCGGCGATGACCCCAAGGGCGGCGGAGGCGATCCGGTCGGGGGATTGCTGGCTGCGCGAGGTGAGCAGGACCGGGACTTTCAGCCCCATGACGATCCCGCCCGCACAGCAGCCCATGCCGAGCACCATCAACTTGAACAGCGCGTTGCCGGTGGTGATCTCGGGCACGACGATGATGTCGGCGTCGCCGGAGATTTCGGATTGGTAGTCTTTGGCCAGAGCCGCCGCTTTGGACAGGATCAGGTCGAGCGCCATGGGGCCTTGTACAAGTGCCATCGGCAGGGCGGATTTTGCCCATTCGGCGATGACGGCGGCTTCGCCGGTGTTAGGGATGCCGGGGGTGATATCCTCGGACGGGGCCAGAAGCCCGGCTTTGGGGGTTTGGATGCCAAGCGCCATGGCCAGATTGACGGCATGGGTCAGGCAGGCCTGCCGGGTGCCCACATCGGGGGCGCAGTTCAGGGCGGCGTCGGTGAGCAGCAGGGG
>JANOMH010000584.1:0-4809 GCA_031420215.1 Rhodobacterales bacterium
GGATCAGGCCGAGCATGTGTCGGATGTTTATTGGCAACCCCTGGTGATCTGCATCGCCGGGTTTATCCTGTTGTTTGTCGCACTTGTGCTGCTGCGCACCGGCACCGAAATCCGGGCGCGGCGAATCAGGGCGTTGCAGGCGCGTAGCCTGCGGTCCGAGGTGACGACATGATGCCAGAACTGGGGAAATATGCAGGCACTGTGCTGAGCGCCTATGGGATCAGCCTGCTATTGCTGCTGGGGTTGGTTGGGTTCAGTCTGTGGCAGGCGCGGCGGGTCAAAGGGCGGCTGGAGCGGGCCGAGCAGGGGCGTGATGGCTAAAATCTCGGCTTTGGTGCTGCTGCCACCGGTGATTTTTACCGCGCTTGCCGGGCTGTTTCTGGGCGGTATGCTGCGGCAGGACCCGGACGCCTTGCCTTCGGCTTTTATCGGCAAGTCTGCCCCGGCGCTGCCAGCGGTCGGGCTGGACGGGACCCCGGTTTTGACCGATGCCGATTTGCGCGACGGCCAGATCACCATTGTGAATTTCTGGGCCAGCTGGTGCCCGCCTTGCCGGGCAGAACATCCGGTCCTTACGGATATGGCCGGTCAGGGATATCGCGTCGCCGGGGTCAATTTTCGCGACACCGCCGAGGATGCAGGGGCCTATCTGGCGGATGAGGGCAATCCGTTCTTTGCGACCGGGTTTGACCCACGTGGACGCAACGCATTGGATTGGGGTGTTACCGCCCCGCCTGAAACATTCATCGTTGGCGGCGATGGCACGGTTCTGTTCCGCTTTGCCGGGCCGCTGGTGGGCAGCGACTATGAACAGCGCTTCCTGCCGGCCTTGGCCGAGGCGATCGCCGGTCAATAGGGCCTTGGCGTAGAACGAAAAATTGCGCTACGGTGCGGCGGGATTTGATGAATGCAAGGATTGGCATGGGCCGGTTAAGCTGTTTCAAGAGTTATGATATCCGGGGCCGGTTGGGCGAGGAACTGGACGAGGCTTTGGCCTATCTGATCGGGCGTGGCTTTGCGCAAGAGTTGCATCCCGGCATGGTGGTGACCGGGCGGGATGTGCGCGAATCAAGTCCGGCACTGCAGGCCGCCCTGATGGCAGGACTGCAGGATGAGGGGGTCGATGTGATCGACCTTGGGCTGTGCGGCACCGAAGAGGTTTACTTCGCGACGGAACATTTCGGGGCTGGTGGCGGGCTGATGGTGACCGCCTCGCATAACCCGATCAACTACAATGGGATCAAGATGGTGCGGGCGGGCGCGCGCCCGATTTCCGCCGAAACCGGGCTGAATGCGATCCGCGATCTGGTGGCTGCCGATGATTTCGGGCCGGTGAAACCGCAAGGCGCGCTGCGCCGTGAAAACCCGCGCGATGTTTATGCCGACCGGGTGGTGTCTTACCTGGATGTAACGGTGCTGCGCCCGCTGCGGATTTTGGTCAATGCCGGCAATGGCGTGGCAGGTCCTGCCTTTGACGCGATTGAAGAGCGGCTTTTGGCGATTGGTGCACCGTTTGAGTTTGTCCGGATGCACCACGAGCCCGACAGCCACTTTCCCAACGGCATTCCCAACCCTTTACTGGCCGAAAACCAACCCCCAACCGCCCACGCTGTCCGGGTATCGGGGGCCGATATGGGGGTGGCCTGGGATGGGGATTTCGACCGCTGTTTCTTTTTCGACGAAAATGGCGCGTTTATTGACGGCGAATATGTGGTGGCTCTGCTCGCCCAGGCGTTTCTGGCCAAAGAACCGGGGGCAAAAATTGTCCATGATCCCCGTGTGATATGGAACACTGTTGATGTGGTTTCGCGCGGTGGTGGTGTGGCTGTGGCCTGCCAGACCGGACATGCGCATCTGAAGGCCAAGATGCGCGAGTTGGATGCGGTGTATGGCGGCGAAATGTCGGCGCACCACTATTTCCGGGCCTTCATGTATTGCGATTCCGGGATGATCCCGTGGATTCTGGTGGCCGAACATATGGGCCAGACCGGAAAATCGCTGGCGGCATTGGTGTCCGAAATGCGGGCGCGGTTTCCATCGTCGGGTGAGATCAACTTTACCGTGGCCGATCCTGCGGCGGCGGTGGCCCGGTTTGAGGCGGTGTATGTGCCTTTGGCAGTCTGTGTGGACCGGATGGATGGCGTGTCGCTGGACTTGGGCACATGGCGCGTCAACGTGCGGATGAGCAATACCGAGGCGCTGTTGCGGCTGAATATTGAGACCAAGGGCGATGTGGATTTACTGGCCGCCAAGGTCGCCGAGGTATCGGCGTTGCTGACTATTTAGGTGAGCAACGCCATGTAAGCCATTGTTTACGCAGATTTTGCCAGATTGCGCAGCACGTAATGCAGCACGCCGCCGTTTTCGATGTATTCGATTTCCACAGCGGTATCGATCCGGCACTTGATGGGGATGGTTTTGACCGATCCGTCGCCATAGGTAATGGTCGCGTTGACTGTGGCCAGCGGAGTGATCGTATCCAACCCGTCAATTGAAACGGTCTCATCCCCTTTCAGGTTCAATGACTTACGGGTCATTCCCGAAGTAAACTCAAACGGGATCACACCCATGCCGACAAGGTTTGACCGGTGGATACGCTCAAAGGTTTCAGCGATGACCGCTTTGACGCCCAGCAATGCCGTGCCTTTTGCGGCCCAGTCGCGGCTGGACCCGGCACCGTATTCGATGCCTGCGAAAATCACCAATGGGGTGCCTGCCGCCTGATACGCCATCGCGGCGTCGAAAATCGAGGTCTGAGCGTTGTCGGGGCCAAGCGTATAGCCGCCCTCAACCCCGTCGAGCATCTCGTTCTTGATCCGGATATTGGCGAATGTGCCGCGCATCATCACTTCGTGGTTGCCCCGGCGCGAGCCATAGGAATTGAACTCGCGCACCGGCACCTGCCGTTCGACCAGATAGCGCCCGGCGGGGGTGGTTTCCTTGAACGAGCCTGCAGGGCTGATGTGGTCAGTCGTAACCATGTCGCCCAGAATCGCCAGGACTTTGGCGTTGTGCAGGTTGCTGATCTTGCCGGGTTCTTTGGCCATCCCTTTGAAATACGGGGGATTTTGGACATAGGTTGAGGAGGGTGGCCAGTCATAAGTCTGGCTGTCGGTGGTTTCGACCGCCTGCCATTTCTCGTCACCTTTGAACACATCGGCGTATTTCGACAGGAATGCGGCGCGGGTCACGGTCTGTTCGACCAGTTCGGCCACTTCCTGCGATGTCGGCCAGATGTCGCGCAGATAGACGTCGCTGCCGTCCGGGGTTTGCGCGATGGGGTCGGTGGCGATGTTGATATTCATGTCACCAGCCAAGGCATAGGCCACTACGAGGGGCGGTGAGGCGAGGTAGTTGGCCCGCACATCCGGGCTGATCCGCCCCTCGAAATTGCGGTTGCCGGACAGAACGCTGGTGGCAATCAGGTCGGCATCGGCGATGGCTTTGGAGATTTCAGGCTGCAAAGGCCCGGAATTGCCGATGCAGGTGGTGCAGCCGTAGCCGACGAGATTAAAGCCAATCGCATCAAGGTCTTCTTGCAGACCGGCCGCCTCAAGATAGGCGCTGACGACCTGGCTGCCGGGGGCCAGCGAGGTTTTCACCCAAGGCTTGCGGGTCAGGCCCAAGGCGCGTGCTTTACGTGCCACCAATCCGGCCCCGATCATCACATAGGGGTTCGAGGTGTTGGTGCAGGAGGTGATCGAGGCGATCACGACCGAGCCATCGCGGAGCGAATAATCCTCGCCCGCGACGCCAACCGATTTGCGCGGATCGGCGGGAACCACCGGGGCGGGGCCTTCGGAACTCATCTCGGCCGTGGCCGCATTGGCCGCCATGCCGCGATATTCCTGCACGACGTTGAGGAAATTTGTCGCGGCAAGGTTCAGCGGTGTGTAGTCCTGTGGGCGTTTAGGGCCTGAAATCGCGGGCACAATCTCGCCCATGTCGAGTTCCAGCGTCGAGGTATAGACCGGGTCATAATCCGCCCCACGCCAGAAGCCGTTTTCCTTGGCATAGGCTTCGACCAGCGCAATCCGCGATTCATCCCGCCCGGTGGTGCGCATATAGCGCAAGGTCTCGGCGTCGATCGGGAAAAAGCCGCAGGTGGCGCCATATTCCGGGGCCATGTTGCCGATGGTGGCACGGTCAGCCAGTGGCAGATGGTCCAGACCGGGGCCATAGAATTCGACAAATTTATTGACCACGCCATGTTTGCGCAGCATCTGTACGACTTTCAGCACCAGATCGGTGGCGGTGGTGCCTTCGGTCATCCGGCCGGTCAGTTTGAAGCCCACAACCTCGGGGATCAGCATGGATACGGGCTGGCCCAGCATCGCGGCCTCGGCCTCGATCCCGCCAACGCCCCAGCCCAGAACGGCCATGCCATTGACCATGGTGGTGTGCGAATCGGTGCCGACAAGGGTGTCGGGATAGGCGACGGTAGCGCCGTTCTGGTCGGTATCGGTCCAGACCACTTGCGCCAGATATTCCAGATTGACCTGATGGCAGATGCCGGTGCCGGGGGGCACGACGCGGAAGTTGTTGAACGCCTTTTGGCCCCATTTCAGGAACACGTAACGTTCCATATTCCGTTCGTATTCGCGGTCAACGTTGGCTTGAAACGCGCGGGGGTTGCCGAATTCGTCGATCATCACCGAATGGTCGATCACCAGATCGACCGGGTTCAAAGGATTGATTTTTTCGGGGTTGCCACCCAGTGCCACGATGCCGTCACGCATGGCGGCAAGGTCGACCACGGCGGGGACGCCGGTGAAATCCTGCATCAAAACCCGGGCCGGGCGATAGGCG